>NZ_JBHWMB010000037.1:23112-84651 GCF_042730015.1 Streptomyces sp. NPDC059957
GGGGGGTGGGGGGTGTCCCGTTGGGGGGGGGGGAAAGAGGGGGGGGGGAGGCGGGGGGGTCTGGCCGTTTTTGGCCGCCACCCACCCCTCCCGCCACCGACTCCCGGTCGGGGTCCCGCAACGCCACTTCCAGCCGGGACCGGACGGCCGCGAGGGGGTTCCGCAGCTCGTGCGAGGCGTCGGCGGTGAACTGCCGCTGCCGGGCGTCGCTGCGCTCCAGCCGGTCGAGCGTGTCGTTGACCGTCCGGGCCAGCTGCGCGATCTCGTCGGCGCCGCCCGGGTCCGGGACCCGCCGGTCGAGCTCGCTCCCCGTGACCGCCGCCAGCCCGGTGCGGATCGCCGTGACCGGGCGCAGCGCGTGGCCCGTCACCCACCAGGCCAGGGCCGCCGAGAAGGCGATCAGCGGGGGCGCGCCGGCCAGCAGGCCGAGCGCGACGGCCCGGTTGGCGTCGTCGACGTCGCCGAGAGCGGTCGCGGCGTAGACGGTGTGCGGGTCGTGCGCCCCCGGCGGGCCGGGCGCGTCCACGGCGACCACCACGCGCCGCTGTGCGCCGGGGCGTGCGGGCGGCAGGACGGCCGACCGCACGTCCCGGCCGGGCGCGGGGCTCAGCTCCGTCAGCTCCGGCGTGTCCTTCAGGTCCCCACTGGTGGCCACGACCGTACCGGCCGCGTTCCGTACGAGGACCAGGTCGACCCCGCCCTCGGGCGCGGGCAGCCGGCCCCCGGCCGGGAGGCTCCCCGTGTCGTACTGGGCGGCGACCTTGCGGGCGGCGAGCTCGGTGCGGCCGGTGGTGTTCTCGATGAGGTTGGCGCGCAGCAGGGTGTAGAGCCACAGCCCGCCGGCGGCCAGGACGGCAGCCATCGCGAGGGCGGCGGCCGCGGCGGCGCGGGTGCGCAGGCTGCCGAGGCGGCGGGGCCGGCGGGGCTTCGGCCGCGGCTCAGCCACCGTCCGGGGCCATCCGGTAGCCGGTGCCGTGCACGGTGAGGATCGAGCGGCGGCCGAAGGGGGCGTCGATCTTGCGGCGGAGCGAGGAGACGTAGACCTCGACGATGTTCGGGTCGATGCCGTGCGGGGTGTCCCAGACCTCGTCGAGGATGTCCTTCTTGGCGACGGCCCGGCCGGGCTGTTCCATCAGGCAGCCCAGGACGCCGAGCTCACGGGCGGTCAGCTCGATCTCGTGGGTGCCGCGGCGGCAGCGGCGGCCGCGGGCATCGAGGACGAGGTCGCCGGCCTGCAGGACGCCGGTCCGGTCGGCGTCGCCGGCGGCGGCGGTGGCGCGGCGGGTGAGGGCGCGGAGGCGGGCGGCGAGGACGACGAAGGAGAACGGTTTCGTCAGGTAGTCGTCCGCGCCCGAGTCCAGGCCCTCGGCCTCGTCGTACTCGCCGTCCCTGGCGGTCAGCATCAGCACGGGGGTGGCGACGCCGTGGGAACGCATCCGGGTGCAGATCTCGTAGCCCGAGAGGCCGGGGAGCATCAGGTCGAGGAGGACCACGTCGTACGGACCTCCGGTGAGGGCCAGGTCCAGGCCGCGGTGGCCGTCGTGGGCGAGGTCGACCCAGTGGCCGTCGGCGGAGAGGCCGCGCCGCAGTGAATCGGCGAGGCTGACTTCGTCTTCGACGACCAGGATCCGCATGCCCCAAGCCTCACATACCGGGCACCACTCCCCTTCTCGACGCGGAGCTCGCACCGCTGCGCGGGCTTCGCCCCGCTGCACCGGACTCCGTCCGGTGGCGGCCGGTCGGGGCTGCCGCCACCGCCGTCCCGGCGTGGGCCCGGTGGGCGGGTGGCGGCTGGGTTCGGCCCTGCGGGGCGAAGTCCCCTACCCGCCCTTCCACCGTTCCCAGGGCCGGCCCTGCCCCGGTCCTCAAACGCCGGACGGGCTGAAGCGCCGAACCCCGGGCTGCGCCCGGCCCCCTGGGGCTCGTCGGCGGGGCTGGATTTGGCCGGACGGCCGAAAAGAAGACCACCCCCAACCGGGGGTGAATGCTTGCCCGGGCGGGGGTCGATGGCCTACCCGGCCGGGGTCGGGAGGGGAGCCCCCGGCCCCACCCGCCGCCCGGCACCGACACAGGCCACCCCCAGCCCCTCCGGCGTTTGAGGAGCAGGGGTCCGGGGACTGGTCCCCGGCAGCGCTGCCGGGGGATTCGGGGGCCCGGGGGTGCCCCCGAGGGTGCGGGATCCGGGGCCCGCACAGGCGGCCCCGGCTGCGAAACCAGCGGCGCGTATTGGCACTCCGCTTGACCGAGTGCTAATCCCCGGAATAGTCTCGCGTCTGGCACTCACCCCTGGTGAGTGCCAACACAGCGACAGGCAGGTCCGGCACCCGCGACGACGGATCGACCTGGTCGCCACCTCAGACAATTAACCCCGGATCTCCGAAGCGGAAGGTCAGATCGTGACGACCACCAGCTCCAAGGTTGCCATCAAGCCGCTCGAGGACCGCATTGTGGTCCAGCCGCTCGACGCCGAGCAGACCACGGCCTCTGGCCTGGTCATCCCGGACACCGCGAAGGAGAAGCCCCAGGAGGGCGTCGTCCTCGCCGTGGGTCCGGGTCGCTTCGAGGACGGCCAGCGTCTCCCGCTGGACGTCACCGTCGGCGACGTCGTCCTGTACTCCAAGTACGGCGGCACCGAAGTGAAGTACAACGGCGAGGAGTACCTCGTCCTCTCGGCCCGCGACGTGCTCGCGATCGTCGAGAAGTAATCACTTCTCCAGTTTTGCTTTGAGCTACGCCCCTGGTCACCCCTGCTGATGCCGGGCGGCGAGGGGCGTAGTTCGTTCTTGACAGGCGGTCGCGGTGAGCGGCCGGGGATAGCAACGAGAGGGCTGAACCGCTCCCATGCCGAAGATTCTCAAGTTTGACGAGGACGCCCGTCGCGCCCTTGAGCGTGGCGTCAACAAGCTTGCCGACACCGTGAAGGTGACGATCGGTCCCAAGGGCCGCAACGTCGTCATCGACAAGAAGTTCGGCGCTCCCACCATCACGAACGACGGTGTCACCATCGCGCGTGAGGTCGAGCTCGACGACCCGTACGAGAACCTTGGCGCGCAGCTCGTCAAGGAGGTCGCGACCAAGACCAACGACGTCGCGGGTGACGGCACCACCACCGCCACCGTCCTGGCGCAGGCGCTGGTCCGCGAGGGTCTGCGCAACGTCGCCGCGGGTGCTTCCCCGGCCGCCCTGAAGAAGGGCATCGACGCCGCGGTCAAGGCCGTGTCCGAGGAGCTCCTCGCGACCGCCCGTCCGATCGAGGACAAGTCCGACATCGCCGCCGTGGCCGCGCTCTCCGCGCAGGACCAGCAGGTCGGTGACCTCATCGCCGAGGCGATGGACAAGGTCGGCAAGGACGGTGTCATCACCGTCGAGGAGTCCAACGCCTTCGGCCTGGAGCTCGAGTTCACCGAGGGCATGGCCTTCGACAAGGGCTACCTGTCCCCGTACATGGTCTCCGACCAGGAGCGTATGGAGGCCATCCTCGATGACCCGTACATCCTGATCAACCAGGGCAAGATCTCCTCCATCCAGGACCTCCTGCCGCTGCTCGAGAAGGTCATCCAGGCCGGCGCCTCCAAGCCGCTCCTGATCATCGCCGAGGACGTCGAGGGCGAGGCGCTCTCCACCCTCGTCGTCAACAAGATCCGTGGCACCTTCAACGCCGTCGCCGTCAAGGCGCCCGGCTTCGGTGACCGCCGCAAGGCGATGCTGCAGGACATGGCCACCCTCACCGGTGCCACCGTCATCGCCGAGGAGGTCGGCCTCAAGCTCGACCAGGCCGGTCTGGACGTACTGGGCTCCGCCCGCCGCGTCACGATCTCCAAGGACAGCACCACCATCGTCGACGGTGGCGGCTCTTCCGACGAGGTCCTCGGCCGCGTCAACCAGATCAAGGCCGAGATCGAGTCCACCGACTCGGACTGGGACCGCGAGAAGCTGCAGGAGCGCCTGGCGAAGCTCGCCGGCGGCGTCTGCGTCATCAAGGTCGGCGCCGCCACCGAGGTGGAGCTCAAGGAGAAGAAGCACCGTCTCGAGGACGCCATCTCGGCGACCCGCGCCGCGGTCGAGGAGGGCATCGTCTCCGGCGGTGGCTCCGCCCTCGTCCACGCCGTGAAGGTGCTCGAGGGCAACCTCGGCCTGTCGGGCGACGAGGCCACCGGTGTCGCGGTCGTGCGCCGCGCCGCCGTCGAGCCGCTGCGCTGGATCGCGGAGAACGCCGGCCTCGAGGGCTACGTCATCACCGCGAAGGTCGCCGAGCTCGAGAAGGGCCAGGGCTTCAACGCCGCCACCGGCGAGTACGGCGACCTGGTCAAGGCCGGCGTCATCGACCCGGTCAAGGTCACCCGCTCCGCGCTGGAGAACGCCGCTTCCATCGCGTCGCTGCTGCTCACGACCGAGACCCTGGTCGTCGAGAAGCCGGCCGACGACGAGGGCGACGCCGGTCACGGCCACGGTGGCCACGGCCACAGCCACTGACCTCGTCGGCAAGCACGGCAAGCACGGCAAGCAAGCACGGAAAAGCCCCGGTCACCGCTGCCAAGCGGTGGTGACCGGGGCTTTTCCCGTCTGCTTTCCCGTCTGCCGTCCCGCCTGTTATCCGGGCATCATGCCCATCTGGCGCATCAGGCCCGGGGCGTCGTAGTACCACCAGTCCTCGGCGATCTGGCCGTTGTCGATCCGGCAGGTCGTACAGCCCGACATGGTGAATTCCTTGCCCGTCGGCGCGACCCCCATGAACTCGCCCTTGTGGGTGCCCTTCCAGTCCCAGAGCGTGGTGACGCAGTCGCCTTCGGCGATCTGGCGCGTCATGTCGAAGGTCATGTCGAAGGCGCCCCGCCACATGCCGACGGTCTTGCGGATGCCCTCGCGGCCGTTGCCCTCGCCGGCGCTCTCCATGATGTCGTGGGTGACGTAGTCGGCCGCGATGCACTCTTCGACGGCGTCGAAGTTGCCCTTGCCCACGACCTCCTCGAGGAAGCGGTTCACGACGAGCTTGTTGAGGTACTCGTCGCGGACCACGTCGAGGTTCATGAACTTCGGCATTCCGTCGCAGAGCGCCACCATCTCCTGGAACATCCGGTCGGTCTCCGGGAGTTGGGAGTTCTTCATGGCCTCTTCGTACGAGGGGAACTCGATGAGGTCCACGTAGTGGGTCTTGGAGTCGCGGTCCTTGCCGATGAGGGTGTGGGTGACCGTGCGCTTGCCGGTGGTCTGCTCGGCATAGCGGTCGATGAGACTGTTCATCTCGTCGAAGCGCTTGGTCTCGTAGTCGATCACTTGTACGAATGTCATCGCGTCGCCTCCCGCGCTGGATGGGACACATCCAGTCTAGGGAGATTTCACCCATATGCCGTGTTTACTCACAGGTCACCACGGGCCGGACTGCTGAGGCCGCCATGGGGGCCGCTACGGGCGCCGCTACTGGGGTCCGTACTTGCGCCCCGTACGCGAGGACACCCCGCCCAGCAGCCCCCGCGGGGTCAGTTTCACCACGCTCATCAGCGCCTTGTACCGCGGGTCCGGGATCGACACCGTCCTGCCCCGCGCCAGATCGGCCAGGGCCGCCGCCACCAGCTTGTCGGCGTCGAGCCACATCCAGCCGGGGATGTTGTCGGTGCCCATGCCGGCCCGCTCGTGGAACTCGGTCCGCACGAAGCCCGGGCACAGCGCCATCAGCCGTACGCCCGAGCCGGTCAGGTCCTTGGCCGCGCCCTGGGTGAACTGCACGACCCAGGCCTTGCTCGCCCCGTAGGTGCCGCGCGGCAGGAAGGCGGCCACCGAGGCCACGTTGATCACGCCGCCGCGCCCGCGCGAGCGCATCGGCTCCACGGCCGCCGAGGTCAGCCGCAGCACGGCCTCGATGTGGACCTTCAGCATGGCCAGCTCATCGGCCATGGAGACTTCGAGGTAGCGGCCCTTGTTGCCGAAGCCCGCGTTGTTCACCAGCAGGTCGACCGGGTGCTTGCGGTCGGCGAGGCGTTCCTCGACCGCCGCGATGCCCTCCTCGGTGGAGAGGTCGGCGGCCAGCACCTCGGCCTCGATCCCGTGCCGGTCGTGCAGCTCGGTGGCCTGATCGCCGAGCCGCTTCGTGTCCCGGGCCACCAGCACGAGGTTGTGCCCCTGGGCGGCGAGCCGCCGGGCGAAGGCGGCGCCGATGCCCGCCGTGGATCCCGTAATCAACGCAGTCGTCATAGGCGCAACCTAGTCGCCCTGCTTCCCGTACTTCTCCAGGTGGGTCAGCGCCTTGTCCCGGGCCTCCGGCTCCAGTGCGTCACCCGCCGCCAGCGTGCGCGGCAGCAGCTCCCGCTCGGTGGTGAAGGCGCGGAACCAGAACTCCACCGTCACCTCGTGGTCCGGGCGGTGCGCGATCTCGATGGTGTCGCCGGGGGAGACCGAGCCTTCCCGCAGGACGCGCAGGTAGGCGCCCGGCCGGGCCTCCTGGGTGAACCGCTTGACCCAGGCCTTCTCGCCGAGCATCCCCTGGAAGGTCCGGCACGGGATGCGGGCCGAGGCCACCTCCAGGAGCAGATCGGGGCCGACCCGCCAGCGCTCGCCGATCAGCGCGCCGTTCACGTCGAGGCCGGAGGTGGTGAAGTTCTCGCCGAAGATCCCGCCGGGCAGTTCGCGGCCGAGCTCGTCCTCCCACCACTCCAGGTCCTCGCGGGCGTACGCGTACACGGCCTGGTGGTCCCCGCCGTGATGGCGCAGGTGGCAGACGTCGTCCCCCTCCACACCGCTCGCGCCGACCCCCTTGGGGCCGGGCGCGAAGACCCGTACGGGGCCCGGCGCCGGGATCTTGCCGTGACCGGTCAGCCCGTCGGGGGCGTCGGTGTGGTCGACGGCCGTCGCACGGCCCAGGTTCACGGAGATCAGATGCATGGCAACACGCTAGCCGAACGGCCCCAAAGCAGTCGGGGATTATTCGCGCCCGCATCAAAGCACCCCTTATGCTCGAAGGGTGATCGAGGCACGCCATCTCCGAGTTCTGCGCGCTGTCGCCGGAACCGGGTCCTTCTCCGCCGCCGCCCGCGAGCTCGGCTGCACCCAGCCGGCCGTCTCCCAGCAGATGAAGGCGCTGGAACAGTCCGCCGGCACCCCGCTGCTGATCCGCACCGGGCGCGAAATGCGCCTCACCCAGGCCGGTGAGGCGCTGGTCCGGCATGCCGCCGGGATCCTCGCCGGGCTGACGGCCGCCGAGGAGGAGGTCGCGGCCATCGCCGGGCTGCGCGCCGGCCGGGTGCGGCTGGTCTCCTTCCCCAGCGGCAGTTCCACGCTGGTGCCGACCGCGCTCGCGGCGATGCGCGCCGAGCATCCGGGGACCCGGATCTCGCTGGTCGAGGCGGAGCCGCCGCGCTCGGTGGAGATGCTGCGCGAGGGCGACTGCGATCTCGCGCTGGCCTTCCGCTACGGCGGCGCCTCCGGATCGGCGTCCGAGTGGGAGGACCTCGTGGTCCGGCCGCTGCTGACCGACCGGCTCGTCGGACTGGTGCCCGAGGGGCACCGGCTCGCGGGCGCGGAGCGGGTGGGCATGGCCGAGCTGGCCGACGAGCCCTGGATCGCGGGCTGTCCGCGCTGCCGGCGCCATCTGGTCGAAGTCTGCGAAGCCGCCGGCTTCACCCCGCGCATCGACTTCGCCACCGACGACTACCCGGCCGTGGTCGGCCTGGTCGGGGCCGGGCTCGGGGTCGCGGTGCTGCCGGAGCTCGCGGTGGAGTCCGTACGGGCCAAGGGAGTGAGCACCCTCGTCGTGGAACCGGCCGTCGAGCGGGAGGTCGTCGCGCTGACCCTGCCCGACCTGGCCCGGGTCCCGGCGGTGGCCGCGACCCTGGCCCAGCTGGAGCGGGCCGCCCGGCGCTGACGGTCCGGCGGCTGATGGTGCGACGCCGGTGATCCGGCGCTGATGGTCAGGCCGTCCGGCCCATCGGCGCCGGATCGCCGGCCCCCGGACGGGGCCGCCACGCGAAGGACCGTACGGCGGTACGGCCGGTCGGGTGACAGCCCGGTCCGGTGCGCGGCACGCCGGGGCGTGCCGGTGCTGTGTGCCGAATCAGAGAAACGTTCCTTCGGTCGTTTCGTGTGAAGCCCGCTCAGTGCGGAGCGATCGGCGTGCTCGGTCCGATCGCGGTGGTCGCCGGGATCAGGCGATGGCGTGCGCGGCCCATCAGTTCTTCGCGTTCGTCCTCGGTGAGGCCGCCCCACACCCCGTAGGGCTCGCGGACGGCGAGTGCGTGCGCGGCGCATTCAGAACGCACCGGGCATCGCATGCAGACCTCTTTAGCCGAGGTCTCGCGCGCGCTCCTGGCCGCGCCCCGCTCGCCTTCCGGGTGGAAGAAGAGGGAGCTGTCGACCCCGCGACAGGCAGCCAGCAGCTGCCAGTCCCAGAGGTCGGCGTTCGGTCCGGGGAGGCGGGAGAAATCTGCCATTGGTAGTCCTCTTGGTGCCGGTACTGAGGCGGATACGGTCCATGTCTCCACACCTACTGTCGTAGTAGATGTAAATATGACTCATTGGGAATCTAGCCTCAGACATGCGCCAAACGGAAGGAAAGCCGCCAAATAGGGCATACCGTCATCTGGAGGACACGCGGCGAGTGGCGCCCGCCTTGTGTTCGCTTCCTCACGTAGAGTGCCGAAGGTGTCCGTCCGACCCGTAACTCTTTCGAGTGACCATCGTTGAGAGTGCGAAGGCGGTTGAACCAAGAAGTTCTCGGACAGGTGTCCGGGGGCATCGACCGCACAGGTGACGATACGTACCAGCCTGGAGGCTCAAGGTGACGCGCATCAGCAGCTGCGGAGGGCGGTCATGACATCCGTCCTCGTCTGCGACGACTCCCCGCTTGCCCGAGAGGCGCTCCGTCGCGCGGTTGCCACCGTGCCCGGCGTCGAGCGTGTGACGACGGCTGCCAACGGCGAGGAAGTCCTCCGCCGCTGGGGTGCCGACCGTTCCGACCTGATTCTGATGGATGTACGGATGCCCGGGCTCGGCGGTGTGGAGACGGTTCGCCGGCTGCTCTCGGCCGACCCCGGCGCCCGCATCATCATGCTGACGGTCGCCGAGGACCTGGACGGCGTGGCCCTCGCGGTTGCCGCCGGCGCCCGGGGCTATCTGCACAAGGACGCCTCGCGCGCCGAACTGCGGGCCACGGTCACCCAGGCCCTCGCAGACCCGACCTGGAGGCTGGCCCCGCGCCGGCTCCGCTCGGCCGAGATGGGCGCCGCGCCCACGCTCACCGCGCGCGAGATCCAGGTGCTGGAGGGCATGAGTCACGGCCGGTCCAACGCGGAGATCGGGCGCGAGCTCTTCCTCTCCGAGGACACGGTCAAGACGCATGCCCGCCGGCTGTTCAAGAAGCTGGGTGCGTCCGACCGGGCGCACGCCGTGGCGCTCGGGTTCCGCTGGGGCCTGGTCCGCTGACCGCGCGACCGCCGGCCCTCACCGGCCGGCGGTGCCGCGGGCGGGCCGGCCCGCCCGGCTCCCCCGGATCCCGCGGTCCCGACCGCCCTCCGGAATCTCCCGCCGTCCGATCCGCCGCACCCTGGTGCGCACCGGGGATTGACGGTGCACAATCCGGGGGACGTGTCGCTTCGGGCGCGATGCCGCATGCTTGAGGGTGTGGCGCATCCTGGAGATGTCGCCGCGGGGACGATTCGGCCGAGCGGGAGGGGAGGGGCCAGAGCATGAGTTCCGGTGCACCCACCCCGCACAACCCGTCGACGCATAACGCTTCGACGTACAACACGGGCCGCGGTGCCGCGAATGCCCCGGCGCCAAGGCACCATGGATTGATGCGCGACGACGAGGCCCCGGGGTCACCCGCGACCACAGGCGGCAGCGGCGCCTCCCGGAGCAGTGCCTCCCGAAACAGTGACGCCTCCCGGAACAGCGGCGACAGTACCGTCAGCGCGCTCGTACGCCGTGCGGTGGAAGGCGACGAGCAGGCCACCCACGATCTGCTCGCCTTCGTGCACCCCCTCGCCATCCGCTACTGCCGCTCCCGCCTGTCGCGACTCCCCGGTGACGCTCGTCACTTCGTGGAGGACCTGGCGCAGGAGGTCTGCGTCGCCGTGTTGATGGCGCTGCCGCGCTACCGCGACACCGGACGCCCCTTCGAGGCCTTCGTCTTCGCCATCGCCGCGCACAAGGTCGCCGATCTCCAGCGGGCCGCCATGCGCCATCCGGGCAGTACGGCCGTGCCCTCCGACGAGATGCCGGAACGGCCCGACGACTCCCTGGGTCCGGAAGAGCGCGCGCTGCTGAGCAGTGACGCCGCCTGGGCCAAGAAGCTGCTCGCCAACCTCCCGGAGAACCAGCGCGAGCTCCTCGTCCTGCGCGTGGCCGTCGGACTGACCGCCGAAGAGACCGGGCAGATGCTCGGAATGTCCCCCGGGGCGGTGCGCGTCGCCCAGCACCGGGCGCTGAGCCGGCTCCGTGCGCTCGCCGAGCAGTAGGCCGTACGGGGTTTTTCCCGTAGGAAGCTACGAACCTTGCCCTTGATCTTGGTCGTGGAATGAGACGCGTCGGGATCCCGTTAGCATGGACATCCGCGCTGAGCAAGACCATCTTGGAAGGTGTCATGACTGTGAACGCCGACGGAGTGCCCGACAAATTCGCCACGCTCGGCCTCACTTATGACGATGTGCTGCTGCTCCCGGGGTCCTCGGACATGTCCCCGGACGCCATCGACACGTCCTCGCTCATCTCCCGCAACGTCCGTGTGAACGTCCCGCTGCTCTCCGCGGCCATGGACAAGGTCACCGAGGCCCGGATGGCCATCGCGATGGCCCGCCAGGGCGGCGTCGGCGTCCTGCACCGCAACCTCTCCATCGCCGACCAGGCCAACCAGGTCGACCTGGTCAAGCGCTCCGAGTCCGGCATGGTCACCGACCCGATCACGGTGCACCCCGACGCGACCCTGCGCGAGGCCGACGAGCTCTGCGCCAAGTTCCGGATCTCCGGCGTCCCGGTCACCGACCCGGCGGGCAAGCTGCTCGGCATCGTCACCAACCGCGACATGGCCTTCGAGTCGGACCGCAGCCGCCAGGTGCGCGAGGTCATGACCCCGATGCCGCTGGTCACGGGCAAGGTGGGCATCTCCGGCGTGGACGCCATGGAGCTGCTGCGCCGCCACAAGATCGAGAAGCTGCCGCTCGTCGACGAGGCCGGCCTCCTCAAGGGCCTCATCACGGTCAAGGACTTCGTGAAGGCCGAGAAGTACCCGAACGCCGCGAAGGACAAGGACGGCCGGCTGCTCGTCGGCGCGGCCGTCGGCGTCGCGGGCGACGCGTACGAGCGCGCCCAGGCCCTGATCGAGGCGGGCGCCGACTTCATCGTCGTCGACACCGCCCACGGTCACTCCCGACTGGTCGGCGATATGGTCTCCAAGATCAAGTCGAACTCGACGGTCGACGTCATCGGCGGCAACATCGCCACCCGTGACGGCGCCCAGGCCCTCATCGACGCCGGCTGTGACGGCATCAAGGTCGGCGTCGGCCCCGGCTCCATCTGCACCACCCGCGTCGTCGCCGGCATCGGCGTTCCGCAGGTCACCGCGATCTACGAGGCCGCGCTCGCCGCCAAGGCGGCCGGTGTGCCGGTCATCGGCGACGGCGGCCTGCAGTACTCGGGCGACATCGCGAAGGCGCTCGTCGCCGGTGCCGACACCGTGATGCTCGGCTCCCTGCTCGCCGGCTGCGAGGAGTCCCCGGGCGAGCTGCTCTTCATCAACGGCAAGCAGTTCAAGTCGTACCGCGGCATGGGCTCGCTCGGCGCGATGCAGTCCCGCGGCGACCGCAAGTCCTTCTCCAAGGACCGCTACTTCCAGGAGGGCGTGGGCGGCGACGACAAGCTCATCCCCGAGGGCATCGAGGGCCAGGTCCCCTACCGAGGCCCGCTCTCCGCGGTCGTGCACCAGCTCGTCGGCGGCCTGCGCCAGTCGATGTTCTACGTCGGCGGCCGCACGGTGCCGGAGCTCCAGGACCGGGGCCGGTTCGTCCGGATCACCTCGGCGGGGCTCAAGGAGAGCCACCCGCACGACATCCAGATGACGGTCGAGGCTCCGAACTACAGCCGCAAGGGCTGATCGCAGCAGCGCCACGGCAGCACCGCAGCAGCACCTGAGGGGCGGGCCCGCACGGGTCCGCCCCTCAGGCGTGCCCGGTGCGTGCGTCCGTACAGCGGTCACCGGAACGCGGCGCGCCGGGGTTCGGGGATACTGGACGGGCAGACCCACAGGAAAGGCCACCACACGTGACTGAGATCGAGATCGGGCGCGGCAAGCGCGGCCGCCGGGCGTACGCGTTCGATGACATCGCCATCGTCCCCAGCCGCCGTACCCGGGACCCGAAGGAGGTCTCGATCGCCTGGCAGATCGACGCCTACCGCTTCGAGCTCCCGTTCCTGGCCGCTCCCATGGACTCGGTCGTCTCCCCGCAGACCGCCATCCGCATCGGCGAGCTCGGCGGCCTCGGCGTGCTGAACCTCGAAGGCCTGTGGACCCGGTACGAGGACCCGCAGCCGCTGCTCGACGAGATCGCGGAGCTGGACGAGGCGACCGCGACCCGCCGTCTCCAGGAGATCTACTCCGCTCCGATCCAGGCGGACCTGATCCGTCAGCGGATCAAGGAGGTGCGCGACTCCGGCGTCGTCACCGCCGCCGCGCTCTCCCCGCAGCGCACGGCCGAGTTCTCCAAGGCCGTCGTCGACGCGGGCGTGGACATCTTCGTGATCCGCGGCACCACCGTGTCGGCGGAGCACGTCTCCGGCGCCGCCGAACCGCTGAACCTCAAGCAGTTCATCTACGAGCTCGACGTCCCGGTCATCGTGGGCGGCTGCGCCACCTACACCGCGGCCCTGCACCTGATGCGCACCGGCGCGGCCGGTGTCCTGGTCGGCTTCGGCGGCGGCGCCGCGCACACCACGCGCAACGTGCTGGGCATCCAGGTCCCGATGGCCACCGCCGTCGCGGACGTGGCCGCGGCCCGCCGCGACTACATGGACGAGTCCGGCGGCCGCTACGTGCACGTCATCGCCGACGGCGGCGTGGGCTGGTCCGGCGACATCCCCAAGGCCGTCGCCTGCGGCGCCGACGCCGTGATGATGGGCTCCCCGCTGGCCCGTGCCACGGACGCGCCCGGCAAGGGCAACCACTGGGGCATGGAGGCCGTCCACGAGGACGTGCCGCGCGGCAAGAAGGTCGACCTCGGCACGGTCGGCACCACCGAGGAGATCCTCACCGGCCCGTCGCACTCCCCGGACGGCTCGATGAACATCTTCGGTGCGCTGCGCCGCTCGATGGCCACCACCGGCTACAGCGAGCTCAAGGAGTTCCAGCGGGTCGAGGTCACCATCGCGGACTCCCAGCACAGCCGCTGAGGCCCGTCTCGCACCGCCTGAGGCCCGGCTCCCCCTGTGGGGAGCCGGGCCTCAGGCGTTGTCCGGGGCGGCCCGGTGCGCGGTGCCGCGTCAGTCGCCGATCTTCTTGGCGGTGCTGAATCCGACGAAGGCGCCGAGGGCCAGGAACAGGAAGGTGAAGACGTCGGCGTCCTCCTTCCAGATGTCGACCAGGCCGGCGACGCCGAGCGTGCTCAGCACGTCGCCCAGGCCGGCGCCGCTGCCCCCCGCGATCGCGAGTGCGTAGTAGAACAGCTGGCCGAGGAAGACGGAGACGACCGAGAGGACCGCGCCGACGATCGGAAGGATCGGGTTGCGGCCGCCGAGCTTGCCGGCGGCGAAGCCGATGATGGCGCCGACGCCGACCGCTGCGTAGCTGATCTCGCGCTCGAGGGCGTTCATGATGCCGCCGTACGCCGCGGCGGCGGCCAGGGCGGCCACGAGCGCGGCGACGATCCCGAGGCCCACGTTTGCGGGGCGCGCCGGGGTCGGGGCCTGGGCCTGGAGGAAGTCGGCGCCGGACGGGCCCGGGTAGGTGTAGTCGGCCGGGGCGGCGGTGGTGTCGCTCGCGGGCGTCGGGGCGTCGGGTACGGGCGGCTGGGACTGCTGGCTCATGGAGAAATCCCCCCCAGGGATTTTGGGCACACGGGGCCCGCACGGCTGACGTGGGGGTGTATGCGCGAGATAAGTCGCCGCAGGCTAGCAGCAGCCTGCGACATCCGTGGAGGGGTTTCGGGCGGGCGGCGGCACCCCCTACAGGCGGTGTGCGGCGCCCGCCGGGCTGGCGCCGCGGGTGTCCAGGAGCAACTGGGCCTTGACCGCCAGGCCTTGCAGATCGTAGGTGCGGTGGTGCTGGAGCAGGATCGTCAGATCGGCGTTGGCGGCGGCCTCGTACAACGATTCGGCGCGGGGGACGGGCTGGTCCCTGACGCGCCATCCGGCGATGTACGGGTCGTGGTAGCTGATCAGCGCGCCGAGGTCGAGGAGGCGGCTGGCGATCTCGCGCGCCGGGGAGCCCTCCTGGTCGGCGAGGTCCGGCTTGTAGGTGACGCCCAGGAGGAGGACGCGGGCGCCGCGCGCGGACTTGCCGTGCTCGTTGAGCAGGGTGGCGCTGCGCTGGATGACGTACTGCGGCATCCGGTCGTTGATCTCCTGCGCCAGACCGACCATGCGCAGCGGGTGACCCGGGGTGCGGGTGGTGTGGGGGAGGTAGTTGGGGTCGAGGGGGACTCCGTGGCCGCCGACGCCGGGGCCGGGGCGGAAGGCCTGGAACCCGTACGGCTTGGTCTCGGCGCAGCGGATGACGTCCCACAGGTCCACGCCCAGGTCGTGGCAGAGCACGGCCATCTCGTTCATGAGGGCGATGTTGACGTGCCGGTAGTTCGTTTCGAGGAGCTGGACCGTTTCGGCCTCGCGCAGGCCGCGGGCGCGGACCACCTTGTCGGTGAGGCGGGCGTAGAAGGCGTGTGCCGACTCGGTGCAGGCGGGGGTGAGGCCGCCGATGACCTTGGGGGTGTTGGAGATGCCGTGCGTGCGGTTGCCGGGGTCGAGGCGGCTGGGGGAGTAGGCCAGGTGGAAGTCCCGGCCGGCGCGCAGGCGGGAGCCCGATTCGAGGATCGGGCGCAGATAGTCCTCGGTGACGCCCGGGTGGGCCGCCGATTCGAGGATGACGGTGGTGTGCGGGCGCAGCCGGGCGGCGAGCGTGCGGCCCGCCTCGCCGACCGCGGACAGGTCGAGTGCGCGGTCGGCGCCGAGCTGGGTGGGGGCGCAGATGACGGCCGTGCGGACCCGGCCCAGTTCGGCGGGGTTGGTGGTGACCCGGAAGCCGGCCGCCGACATGCGGCGGATCTCGGCGGCGGTGAGGGTGGAGTCCGTCGCCGGACCGCTGTCGTAGCCGACCGTCTCGATCCCGGCGGCCACGGCTGCCTGGGCGAGCGGGAGGCCGAGATGGCCGAGTCCGATGACGGCGAGATCTGCGGGCATGGGGGTGCCGTCCCTTCCCTTCCCTGACATGCATGAGGGGGCGGAGCGCGCAAGTCCTGTGGAGGAGGAAATCTGGCGCAATGTCAGACTAGGCGTATATATGACAGATATGTCGTATTCAGGGGTCTTGGTCGCCTCCGTGTTATCCACAGGCGGTGGCTGATGTGGATGCGGCCGGACAGAATCATGAACGGGCGATGTGAGCGGGATCACCCACGACCGGTGGGATGACCGCATAGGGCGGACGGGGCGACCCGCGTCAACGGGAGGCAGGCAGCCGTGAGGACTGGGACAGGGGCAGGGACGGGCGCAGCGGCGGGTACGGGGCGGGTGCCGGGGGCGGGGATGGGCATGGGCGCGGGGATGGGGGGAGGCGGTGGACGGGCCTCGCTGGGGCCCGTGCAGCGGGCCGAGGCGCTCGCCGGGATGGCCGAGCGGGAGCTCGACGTGCTGGTGGTCGGCGCCGGTGTGGTGGGCGCCGGTACCGCCCTCGACGCCGTGACCAGAGGCCTGGCGACCGGGCTGGTGGAGGCGAGGGACTGGGCTTCGGGTACGTCCAGTCGGTCCAGCAAGCTCATCCACGGAGGGCTCAGATACCTGGAGATGCTCGACTTCGCCCTCGTGCGGGAGGCGCTGAAGGAGCGCGGCCTGCTGCTGGGGCGGCTCGCCCCGCACCTGGTGAAGCCGGTGCCGTTCCTCTACCCCTTGCAGCACAAGGGGTGGGAGCGGTTCTACGCCGGTTCGGGCGTGGCGCTGTACGACGCCATGTCGCTCTCCAGCGGTCACGGGCGCGGTCTGCCGACGCACCGGCACCTCTCCCGCAAGCGCGCCCTGCGGATCGCGCCGGCGCTGCGCAAGGACGCGCTGGTGGGCGCCCTGCAGTACTACGACGCCCAGATGGACGACGCCCGTTACGTGGCGACACTGGTCCGGACGGCCGCGGCTTACGGGGCGCAGTGTGCCAACCGGGCGAGGGTCATCGGCTTCCTCCGGGAGGGCGAGCGGGTCGTCGGGGCGCGGGTGCAGGACGTGGAGGGCGGCGGGGAGTACGAGATCCGGGCGAAGCAGATCGTCAACGCCACGGGGGTGTGGACGGACGACACCCAGGCGCTGATCGGGGAGCGCGGGCAGTTCCACGTGCGGGCATCGAAGGGCATCCACCTCGTGGTCCCCAAGGACCGGATCCACTCCTCGACCGGGCTGATCCTGCGGACCGAGAAGTCGGTGCTCTTCGTCATCCCGTGGGGCCGGCACTGGATCGTGGGCACCACCGACACCGACTGGGACCTGGACAAGGCGCACCCGGCCGCTTCGAGCGCGGACATCGACTACCTGCTGGAGCACGTGAACTCGGTGCTGGCGGTCCCGCTCACCCGGGACGACGTCCAGGGGGTCTACGCCGGCCTGCGGCCGCTGCTGGCCGGGGAGTCGGACGCGACGAGCAAGCTCTCGCGCGAGCACACGGTGGCGCACCCGGTGCCCGGGCTGGTGGTGGTCGCCGGCGGCAAGTACACGACCTACCGGGTGATGGCCAAGGACGCGGTCGACGAGGCGGTGCACGGGCTGGACCAGCGGGTCGCGCCCTGCGTGACGGAGGACGTGCCGCTGGTCGGGGCCGAGGGGTACCGGGCCCTGTGGAACGGCCGGGCGCGGATCGCCGCGCGGACGGGGCTCCACGTGGTGCGGGTGGAGCACCTCTTGAACCGGTACGGCTCGCTGACGGAGGAGCTGCTGGCACTGATCGCGGAAGACCCCACCCTCGGGGAGCCGCTGACCGGTGCCGACGACTACCTCCGCGCCGAAGTGGTCTACGCGGCCTCGCACGAGGGGGCGCGCCACCTGGACGACGTGCTGACCAGGCGGACGCGGATCTCGATCGAGACCTTCGACCGGGGGACGCGATCGGCGCGCGAGTGCGCGGAGTTGATGGCTCCGGTTCTGGGCTGGGACGAGCAGCAGATCGAGAAGGAAGTGGAGCACTACGAGAAAAGGGTGCAGGCTGAACGGGAATCGCAGCGCCAGCCGGACGATCAGACGGCGGACGCGGCGAGGCTGGGGGCGCCGGACATCGTGCCGTTGTAACTCCGCGACGTTGCGGGCGGAACCGCGGACCCGGGGCTCCCGTCCGTTGCGGAGTAAGGGACAATGAGGGTTCTGCCGGGGCGGGTTACCGGGCACCCCGGCCGCTGCCAGGGCAACCGGAGCAGGCGGCACGAACGCAGAGGGGACGCATGTCGAAGCCGGAGCACACCGAGTCGCCGGAGCCGTCTGTCGGGACGGGATCGCCGGTGCCTCCGGCGACACCCCCGACGGATCCGAAGTCTCCTGCCGAGACGCCTGCGGCGGGAGCCGCGAAGCGTGCCACCGCCGCGAAGCCCGCGGGGGCGGGGGCCGCGAAGGCCGCGCCCGCCGGTGCGAAGCGTGTTCCGGCGCGGGCTGCGAAGGCCGGCGGCGGTTCGGCCGCCGACCCCACGGACGCTGACACCGGTGCCGAAGCGGACGCCGAATCCGGCGCCGAATCCGGTGTGGGCAGCGCTGCTGGGGCCGCTGCGGGGGTGGCCGGTCCGGAGGACGCGAAGCCCGCGGCTTCCGTGGCGGAGCCGGAGCCGCGGAAGGCGGCTGCTACGAAGCCTGCCGCGGCGGAGGCTGAGCCCGAGGACGCGAAGCCTGCGGGTGCCGGGTCCGGGGGTGCGAAGGCTGCCGGGGTGAAGGGTGAGCCCGAGGACGCGAAGCCTGCCAGGGTGAAGAGTGAGCCGCAGGATGCGAAGCCCCTTGGGGTGAAGGCCGAGTTGCGGAAGGCTGCCGTCGTGCGGGCGGACGGTGGGGGCGAGGACGCCAAGCCCGTCGCGGTGAGCAAGGCCGACGAGGTGGCCGCAGCCGTCAAGGCCGCCGCCGCCAAGGCCGGATCGGGCGCCCAGGACGAGGGCCGACTGCTCGCGGGCCGGTACCGGCTCAGTGACATCCTCGGCAAGGGCGGCATGGGCACCGTCTGGCGCGCCCAGGACGAAACCCTCGGCCGGACCGTCGCCGTCAAGGAACTCCGCTTCGGCAGCGGCGTCGACGACGACGAGAAGCGCCGCCTCATCACCCGCACCCTCCGCGAGGCGAAGGCCATCGCCCGGATCCGCAGCGGCGGTGCGGTGACCGTCTACGACGTCGTCGACGAAGACGGCCGGCCGTGGATCGTCATGGAGCTCATCGAGGGCCCCTCGCTCGCGGAGTTCATCCGCGAGAGCGGCCCGCTCACCCCCCGCCGCGCCGCCGAAGTCGGCCTCGCCGTGCTCGACGTACTGCGTGCCGCCCACCGTCAGGGCATCCTGCACCGGGACGTGAAGCCGTCCAACGTGCTCCTCGCCGACCACGGCAACGGCCGCGTGATCCTCACCGACTTCGGCATCGCCCAGGTCGAAGGCGACCCCTCCGTCACCTCCACCGGCATGCTCGTCGGCGCACCCTCGTACATCTCGCCCGAGCGGGCCCGCGGCCAGCGGCCCGGCCCGCCGGCGGACATGTGGTCGCTCGGCGGCCTGCTGTACGCCGCGGTCGAGGGGGTTCCCCCGTACGACAAGGGGTCGGCGCTCGCGACGCTCACCGCCGTGATGACGGAGCCCGTCGAACCGCCCAAGAACGCCGGTCCGCTGACCGAGGTCATCTACGGCCTCCTCGTCAAGGACCCCGCCCACCGGCTCGACGACGAGCGCGCGCGGGTGCTGCTGACCGCCGTGATCGAAGCGCCCGAGCAGCCGGCTCCCGTACCCGCCCCGGATGTCGAGGAGACCCGGCAGATATCGCTCGCCGAGGCTCGGGACGCCGCCGAGAAGGCGGCTGCCGACAAGGCGGCCAAGGCCGCCGAGAAGGCGGAGAAGAAGGAACGCGAGCGCCGTGAGCGCGAGCAGCGCGAGCGCGCCCGCGCGGCGTTGAAGTCGGCCCGCAAGGCGGCGGCCGCCAGTGCCGCGGCCGTCGCCGCCGAGGCAGCGACCGCGAGCGCCGCCGAGTCCCCGTCGCCGCGCCCCGCGCCCGTCGCGGCCCCGCTCACCGACGTCGTGCCGCGCCGCACGATCGCGCTCGCGATCGCCGGCGTGGTCGTGGCGCTCGCCGTCATCGGCTCGGTCATCGCGTACGCCATCACCGGCGACGACGACAAGGGCGGGTCGCCGAAGGACGGCAAGGGGGGCAGTTCCGCGTCCGCTTCGAGCTCCGCGGGCGGTTCCGTGCCGCAGCCCCCGGCTTCGCCCTCGCCCTCGCCCTCGCCGAAGTCCGGCGATTCTTCGGGCGGAGGGTCCGCTTCGCCGGACCCGGGCCAGTCGCAGGGCTCCGGCACCAATCCCGGCCAGGGCCAGGGAGCCACGCCCGGGGGGTCCCTGCCCGGGATCCCGCCCGGGTACTTCCAGGTCGACGACCCCGGGTTCCACTTCGCGATGGTCATGCCCGAGGGCTTCAAGCAGACCGGCGTGATAGGGAAGAAGGACGGCGTCGTCTACAGCCGCGACGGCGGTTTCCCGCGCATCCAGATCGACTTCAACAGCTCACCGAAGGACGACGCCCGCGCCGCCTGGCTCGCGCTGGCCCCGAGCGTGGCGAGCAGCAGCACCAACTACAAGCTGCTGCGCCTCGAACCGGTCCAGTACCGCGGGTACCCGACCGTCGCGGACTGGGAGTTCGAGCGGGACCAGAAGGGCGTGCGGGTCCGGGTGCTCGACCGCGGGTTCCGGATCGACGCGAAGCACGGCTACGCCATCATGATCACCTGCCTCGCCGACCAGTGGGACGCGGCGGAGTGCGCGTCGATGCGCAGCACGGCGTTCGACACCTTCCAGCCACGGGGCTGATACCCGCCCCCAGCGGGCTCGGGTCAGCCTCTCCAGGGCCGGGACGCGGGCGCCTCGGGCGTCGTATCGTGTCAGCGGGGCCTGGGGGACGGGCCCGCAGCTCTCGGGGGAGGCGATGTGGAGGACTACGCGGGCCGGATCCTGGCCGAGCGCTACCGTCTGCCGCTGCCGCCTTCGGACGCTTACGAACTGATCGAGACCCGGGCCTTCGACACGCGCAGCGGCCAGGAAGTCCTCGTACGGCAGGTCCCGTTGCCGGAGGTCGTCGACGCGGAGCTGCTGGACGGCACGCGGGGCGGTCCCCCCGCCGCGGAGGGCCGGCGCGTACCGCACGGTGAACTGCCCGCCGTGCGCAGGGCGATCGAGGCGGCGCAGGCGGCGGCGTCCGTGCCGGACCATCCGCGGCTGGACCAGGTCTTCGACGTCTTCGCGGAGGGCGGTTCGCTGTGGATAGTCAGCGAACTCGTCCCGGCCCGACCGCTGGCGGCGCTGATCGCCGACGAACCGCTGAGCCCGTACCGGGCCGCGGAGGTGGCGGCGGACGTGCTGACCGCTCTGCGGGTGCTGCACGCGCACGGGTGGACGCACCGGAACATCACCATGCGGACGGTACTGATCTGCGAGGACGGGCGGGTCGTCCTGACCGGGCTCGCGGCGGGTGCGGCGGAGGACGCCCTGTGCGGGTACGACCCGGTCCCACCGCGGGACGGTACGGGCGATTCCGCGGGGCCCTGGCCGGGTGGTGAACCGGGTGGTGAACCGGGTGGTGGTGTGGGGCTCCCGGCGGGGCGGCCGGCGAGTGGCGGCGGGTACGGAGACGGGTACGGCGGAGCTGCCTTGGCAGGGCCGGGGGCGGGTGCGGGGTACGGCGGCGGGTCCCCGGGCGGCTCCTGGGGCGGGCCGGCGGCGGATGCGGCTGGGCCGTCCGGCGCAGAGCTCGGCTACCGGTACGACGATGCGTATGGCGGCGGGGCCGCGGAGCTGTCCGGGGCCGATGGCGGGGCCGGTGCGGGTGCGGCCGTCCAAGAGGGCGGGTACGCGGCGGAGTACGCGCCGCTCGTGGCTCCGGGATACGACACCGGGCCGCGCTACCGGGACCACATAAGCCCGAGCACGACCGGTACCCCCGGCGCCACCGGCACCTCCGGAACCCCCGGCACCTCCGGAACCCCCGGCACCTCCGGCACCCCCGGCACCTCCGGAACCCCCGGCACCTCCGGCACCCCCGGCACCTCCGGCACGCCCGGAACCCCCGGCACTCCGGGAACCTCAGGCGCTCCCGGTACCTCCGGCACCCCCGGGGACCGGCCCAATCTGAAGGCCGCCGCGCGGGCCGGGGCCGTCGCCGCGTACCGGGCCGGGGCCCAGGCCGCCGCGCGGATCACCGAGCAGCGCAGGGCGGCCGGGGCGGAGGCCGCGCCGGAGCAGGAGGCGGAGCCGAGGCCGGCGGGGTCGAAGCTGCCGCAGGGGTACTCGTACCCGTACGGCGGCCCGGACAGCGGCGCGACCTGGCACGGCGCCACCCCGCGCCGCCAGGCCCTGCCCCCGGCCGAGGCGGAGCCGCCGGCCCGCGCCGCGCTGCCGGCGCAACTCGCGCTTCCGCAGGGCTACCAGCAGGCGGACAGCCCGGGCGAGGACACCCCCCGGGCCTCCGACGACGGGCAGGGCCCCGGGCAGCCGACGGCGCCGGTCGGTCAGGCGCATCCGCAGGACGGCGCCGTGCACCGGGCGGCCCCGGGGCCGGGGCCGGGGTACGAGCCCGGCTACGGGCAGCCCTCGCCCGGACCCGGCCGCCCGGACCGGGCGGGCACCGGCCGGCCGGTCGCACGGGACGGCGCCGACCACGGCCGGCAGCCCCGGCTCGGGCCGGGTCGCCCGGATCAGGCGGGCTTCGGCCAGGCCGGCCCGCAGGGCGGTGCCGGGTATGTGACGGCTTCCGGGGCCCGGGTCCCGGGCCAGAGCGGTCCGCAGGCCGGCCCGCAGGCAGATCCGCAGGCCGGCGCCGGATATGTGGCGGCCACCGGGGCCGATGGGTACGGCCAGGGTCGTCCGCGGGACGGCGCCGGGCGCGCCGGGCTTCCCGGGGGCGACGGGTACGGCCGGAGCGGTCCGCAGAGCCGTCCGCAGGGCGGTGCCGGGGCTTCCGGGGCGGGCGGGCACGGTCAGGCCGACCCTCAGGGCGGCGCCGGGTACCCGGCGGTTTCCGCGGGTGGCGGCTACGGGGCGTCCCGCCCCGGCGGTGGCGCTGCCGGGTGGGGGAACGGGCCGCGGAGCGGGCTCGACGCGGAGCGGGCCCGGCAGACGCGGATGGCCGTGGTCGGGGCCGTCACCGAGCGGTGGGCTCCCGAGCAGGCGCAGGCCGTGCACGGGCCGTGGCAGTTGGCCGCGCCGGTCGGGCCTGCCACCGACCTCTGGGGGCTGGGGGCGCTGCTGTACCGGGCCGTGCAGGGCCATGCCCCGTACCCCGAGGACAGCGTCGCCGAGCTCGTGGAGATGGTCTGCGCCGAGCCCCCCGCCTTCGCCGAGGAGTGCGGCCCGCTGCGCCCCGTCGTGGAGTCCCTGCTGCGCCAGGACCCGACCGAGCGGCCCGACTTCGAGGAGCTCCGCGGCTGGCTGCGCTCCCTGGTGCGGTCCGCCCCGGAGCCCGACGGCGGCTTCGCCATGCTGCCGCCGGTGGTGGAGGATCCGGCCAGGCTGCCCGTCGTACGGCGGCGGGCCGACCTGCACGGCCGGCACCGCAGTGCCGAACATCCCCGCAAGCCGCGCTCTCTGGGGCGTTCCCTGTTGCTGGGGATCCTCGTCCTGCTCTCGGGAGCGGTGGCCTACGCCCTGTTCTTCATGCCCCGGGCCGCCGATCCGCAGGGCGGGCAGAAGGCCGCCGGAATGAGGCCGCCCGCCGCGACCCAGTCGCAGAGCCCGGGCCAGAGCCCGAGGCCGAGCCCGAAGCCGAGCGGGTCCGGCCAGGCCCCGAGCCCCTCCGCGAACCCGCCCGAGTCCAAGCCCGCCCCGCAGACCAACGCCCCCGCCCCTCCCGGGTACACGGCCCAGCAGGACGCCGAGCACTTCTCGATCAACGTTCCGAACGGCTGGGAGCGTCGCGGAATGAACGAGTCCGGTCAGGTCCGCTACACGGAGGGGGACTTCGTCCTGACCGTCGTCCCCGGCCGGGACAAGGTCCAGGGCAACCCCGACCCGGCCACCTACCAGAAGGACAAGGAGCCCGAGCTGGCCCCGTACCGCTCCTCCACCTGGTCCAGCGTCAGCGACATCAAGTCCACCAAGGTCGGCAACCAGCTCCGCGTCACCGGCCGGTACACCTGGATCGACGGCAACGGCCGTTCCGTCGTGGCCCGCAACTTCGTGGTCGCGCTCGGAGGTTCCTACCACGTGGTCATGGTGACCGGCCCGCAGGACCAGGAGGGCAAGGTCACCGAGACCTTCGAGCAGGCGACGGTCAGCTACAAGAGCGGCGGCTGACGAGGCATCAGTACGGCGATTGCGTCACAGTGCGGCCCAACCGCCTCCGAGTGGTTCCGCCGCCGCCCGCGATCTCCGTAGTCTGACCGGAAGTGCACAGAGCGGCGGCGGGGATTCGTGGAACAGCAGACAGGTGCGGGTGCGGTGCTCGCGGGCCGGTACCGGCTCGTCGAGCCCATCGGCAGGGGCGGCATGGGCAAGGTGTGGCGCGCCCACGACGAGCTGCTGCACAGGACGGTCGCCGTCAAGGAACTGACGGCCGGCCTGTACGTCGCCCAGGCGGACCGGGACGTCCTGCACGCCCGGACGCAGAAGGAGGCCCGGGCCGCGGCCCGGATCCAGCATCCGGCGGTCGTCACCGTGCACGACGTACTGGAACACGACGACCGGCCCTGGATCGTCATGGAGTACATCGACGGCCCCTCCCTCGCCGACGCGGCGAAGACGGCCGGCCGGATCGAACCCCGCGAGGCGGCCCGGATCGGGCTGCACGTGCTCGGCGCGCTGCGCGCCGCGCACGCGGTCGGCGTACTGCACCGGGACGTGAAGCCGGGCAACGTGATGCTCGCCAAGGACGGGCGGGTGATGCTCGCCGACTTCGGCATCGCCGCGATCGAGGGCGACTCCTCCATCACGCGCACCGGTGAACTCATCGGCTCCATCGACTACCTGGCCCCCGAACGGGTCACCGGCGGGTCCCCCGATCCGGCCTCCGACCTGTGGTCGCTCGGTGCGACGCTGTACACGGCCGTCGAGGCGCGCTCGCCGTTCCGCCGTACCTCGCCCATCTCCAGCCTCCAGGCCGTGGTGAACGAGGAGCCCCCCGCCCCGACCCACGCGGGCGCGCTGGCCCCGGTCATCACGGCGCTGCTGCGCAAGGACCCGGCGCAGCGGCCGTCGGCCGACGAGGCCGAGCAGATGCTGCTGCAGGCGATGGAGGGCCGCGAGCCGAAGTCGGCGCAGGCATACGTACCCACGCGCGCGATGGGCTCCGAGGAGCTGGGCGCGGCCCGGAACGAGCCGACGGACACGGCCGCGCTGCCCGAGGACGAGGGACAGGGGCAGGGGCCGGACCGGGGCCGGGCCGCGGAACCGGAGCCGGCGTTCGCCGCCAGGTCCGAGGCCGGACCGGGCGCGCAGGGCGGACCGGGCGCGCAGGGCGGACCGGGCGCGCAGGGCGGGCCGGGTCGGCCGGGTGCCGGGGCCCCCGGCTGGATCGGGCGCGCGGCGGTCATCGCCGTGGTGGCGGCGTTGCTCGGCGGCGGCGGGGTGTTCGGGATCCTGAAGTACACCAGCGACTCGGAAACGGACGGCGGGATTCCGGGCCGGACGGCCGGTGGGCCCCAGTCGCCGGGCGATTCGTCGGGTGCCGGGAACGCCAAGGGGCAGGCGGAGGAGGCTCCGCCGGCGGGCTGGTCGAAGACGGTCGACAAGCAGGGCTTCTCCCTCTTCGTCCCGGACGGCTGGAAGCGCCGGGAGGACGGGACGCAGATCGACTACACCGGGGACGGCGGCAAGCACTTCATCCGGATCGCCATGGACCGCAAGCCGACGTTCAGGGACCCGTACGCCCACCTGCTGGACCTGGAGAAGCAGGTCGCCAAGCGCTCCGACTACGTGCGGCTGACCCTGCACCCGAACACCTTCCGGGGGCAGGTCAAGGCCGCCCTGTGGGAGTTCGTCTGGACGGAGAAGGCAGGGGCCTTCGCCGGGCCCCGGAAGGCCATCGAGCAGATGTACTACGCGCCGGACGGCACCGAGTACGCGGTGTACATGTCGGGTCCGGTCGCGGACTGGGACACGACCCGGTCGCAGTTCGACATCGTGCTCAGCGGCTGGCAGCCGGCCCCGGCCGGCTGAGGCCGGGGCCCCGACCCCGCCCCCCGACCCCGCCCCCCTGGCCCGCTGGGAACGGGCCCCGACGGCTGCGGCGTGCCCGGATTCCGCCATCCTGCCAGCGATCACTGGCAGAAATGGCAAAATCCGGTTACCGGCGGGTACCCAAAGCACCCCCGGGCGCAATACGCTCACGGCCATGACGGACACGCAGGCCCCGGCCCCCCTCCGCAGCGCCCCGCAGCCCACCAACCCGGTCGCCCCCGCCCCGGCCGGCGCCCGGAGCGCCGCCGACGTGGTGACCCCAGAACTGGTCGCCCGGCTGACCCGCGGAGTGGCCGGCTCCGGCCGCACCGCCAACCACAGCCCCTTCACCGGGGACCGGCTCGCGGAGCTTCCCGAGGCCACCCCCGAGGACGTGGCGAACGCCTTCGCCGCGGCCCGCGCCGCGCAGCCCGCCTGGGCGGCCGTGCCGGTCCGCGCGCGGGCCGCCGTACTGCTGCGCTTCCACGACCTGGTCCTGGCCCGGCAGGCCGAGGTGCTCGACCTGATCCAGCTGGAGACCGGCAAGGCCCGCCTGCACGCCCACGAGGAGGTGCAGGCCGTCTCGATCGCCGCCCGGCACTACGGCCGCAAGGCGCCCTCGTACCTGCGCCCCAAGGGCCACACGGGTGCCATGCCCACCCTCACCAAGGTCACCGAGCTGCGCCAGCCGCGCGGGGTCATCGGCCAGATCGCCCCCTGGAACTACCCCCTCGAGCTGTCCATCGGTGACGCCCTGCCCGCCTTCGTCGCGGGCAACGCCGTCGTGATGAAGCCCGACACCGAGACCGCGCTGACCGCCCTGTGGGCCCGCGACCTGATGATCGAGGCGGGCCTGCCGGCCGAGGTGTTCCAGATCGTCCTCGGCGAGGGCCCGGTCGTCGGCCCCGAGCTGGTCCGGCACGCCGACTACGTTTCGTTCACCGGCTCCACGCGTACCGGCCGCGAGGTGGCCCAGGGCGCGGCCGCCCGCCTGGTCGGCGTCTCCCTCGAACTCGGCGGCAAGAACGCCATGCTCGTCCTGCGCGACGCCGACGTGGAGAAGGCCGCCGCCGGCGCCGTCCGCGCCTGCTTCTCCTCCGCGGGCCAGCTGTGCATCTCCATCGAGCGGCTGTACGTCCACGCCTCGATCGCCGACGAGTTCGTCGCCCGGTTCGCCGCCCGGACGAAGGCCATGCGCCTCGGCTCCTCCCTCGCCTACGGCGCGGACATGGGCTCCCTGGCCGGCGAACGCCAGCTGGCGGCCGTACAGCGCCACGTGGACGACGCCGTGGCCAAGGGCGCCACCCTCGTCACCGGCGGCGTCGCCCGCCCCGACATCGGCCCGCTGTTCTACGAGCCGACCATCCTCGACGGCGTCGAGACCGCGATGGCGGTGTGCGGGGAGGAGACCTTCGGCCCGGTCGTCTCCATCTACCGCTTCACCGACGAGGACGAGGTCATCGAGGAGGCCAACGGCACCTCCTACGGCCTGAACTCCAGCGTGTGGACGAAGGACGCCCGCCGCGGCCACGCCGTCTCGGCCCGCCTGCGCACCGGCACCGTCAACATCAACGAGGGGTACGCCCCGGCCTACGGCAGTGCCCAGGCGCCCATGGGCGGCATGAAGGAATCCGGCCTCGGCCGCCGCCACGGCTCCGAGGGCATCCTCAAGTACACCGAGGCCCAGACCGTCGCCCACCAGCGGCTGCTGCCGATGGCGCCCTCGTTCGGGATGGACGACGAGAAGTACGCGGCGTTCATGACCCGCAGCCTCAAGGTCATGAAGGCCTTCCGGCTCCGCTAGTCCGCGGGCCTGCCCGTCGCAGGCCCGCCAGTCCGCAGGCCCGCCAGTCCGCAGGTCCGTTGCGCAGCAGGTCCGTTCCGCTTGGGTCCGTTTGGGAGGCACCGCAGTGTCGTACGACTACGACCACGCTTACGACTACGACGTCATAGTCATCGGATCGGGCTTCGGAGGAGCGGTCTCGGCGCTGCGGCTCACCGAGAAGGGGTACCGGGTCGGCGTCCTGGAGGCGGGACGCCGGTTCACCCGCGCGACCCTGCCGAAGAACAGCTGGGACCTGCGCAACTACCTGTGGGCCCCGGCCCTGGGCCTGTACGGGATCCAGCGCATCCACCTCCTCGGCAACGTGATGGTGCTCGCGGGCGCCGGGGTCGGCGGCGGCTCCCTCAACTACGCCAACACCCTCTACGTGCCCCCCACCGCGTTCTTCGAGGACCGGCAGTGGGCGTCCATCACGGACTGGCAGGACGAGCTCGCCCCCTACTACGACCAGGCCAAGCGGATGCTGGGGGTCAGGCTCAACCCGACGACGACCCCCTCCGACGTCCACCTCAAGGCGGCCGCCGCCAAGATGGGCGTCGCCGACTCCTTCCACATGGCCCCGGTCGGCGTCTTCTTCGGGGACGGCGCCGATGCCGAGGGCCAGGGCAAGGTCCGCCCCGGTGACGAGGTCGCCGACCCCTACTTCGGCGGCGCCGGCCCCGCCCGCAAGGCATGCACCGAGTGCGGCGAGTGCATGACCGGCTGCCGGCACGGCGCGAAGAACACCCTGAACGAGAACTACCTGCACCTCGCGGAGCGGGCCGGGGCCGTCATCCACCCCATGACCACGGTCACCGCCCTCTCCGACCACCCCGACGGCGGCTACCGCGTCCGCACCGTCCCCACCGAGGGCCGCCGCCGCGCCGAGCCCAAGGTGCTGCGCGCCCGCTACGTGGTCGTCGCCGCGGGCACGTACGGAACCCAGACCCTCCTGCACACGATGAAGGACCTCGGCGAGCTGCCCCGCCTCTCGGACCGGCTCGGCGATCTGACCCGGACCAACTCCGAAGGCCTCGTAGGAGCGCAGACCGATGACCGCCGCTACCGCAAGCGGCACGGAAAGGACAAGCGGGCGGACTTCACGCGGGGCGTGGCCATCACCTCCTCGGTGCACCCCAACGCCGACACGCACATCGAGCCGGTGCGCTACGGCAAGGGCTCCAACGCGATGGGGTTCATGACCATCCTCCAGGTGCCGTACTCCACCCACCGGGTCCGCGCCTGGTTCGGGCGCACCGCCCGCCACCCCGTGCAGCTGCTGCGCTCGCTGTCCAACCGGCGCTGGTCGGAGCGGACCATCATCGGTCTCGTCATGCAGTCCCTCGACAACTCCCTGACCACCTACCGCAAGCCCGGCGGCATAGGGAAAGGGCTGCTCACCGCCCGGCAGGGCCACGGAGCGCCCAACCCCGTACAGATCGCCGAGGCCACGCGGGCGGCGACCCTGCTGGCGGAGGAGATCAACGGGTTCCCGGGCAGCAACATCGGCGAGCTGATGGGCACCCCGCTGACGGCGCACTTCCTCGGCGGCTGCCCGATCGGCGCCTCGCCCGAGGAGGGCGTGGTCGACCCGTACCACCGGCTCTACGGGCACCCGGGCATCTCGGTGGTGGACGGCTCGGCGGTCTCCGCGAACCTCGGGGTCAACCCGTCGCTGACGATCACCGCACAGGCGGAACGGGCGATGTCCTACTGGCCGAACAACGGCGAGCGCGATCCGCGTCCGGAGCAGGGGGCGGCCTACACCCGCCTGACGGCCGTGGAACCGGTCCGCCCGGCGGTGCCGAAGGAGGCCTTCGGGGCGCTCCGCCTGCCGTTCCTGGCGGTACCGGAGGTTCCGCCGCGCACGGCGTCCCCCGCCGAATAGCCGCAAGCGCCGCATGCCCGCCGAATGACTTCGGCGGGCACCGCACTCCCCCTCCGAGCGCGGTACCCGCCGAACTACATGGAAGACATCCGCCCGGCCCGGATGGTTGTAGCGGAAACCGCCGACGGTGGTGTGGTGTGCGTCACACGGTCAACAGGGCAACCGAGGAGGGCCTTCGCGTGTCAGGACCGGCATGAGAAAGCACATCTCCCTGCTGGCGGCAGCCGGCCTGGTGGCCGTCGGCCTGGCCGCCACCCCCGCGTACGCCGCGGATCCGGTGTTCACGCTCGTCAGCCCGGCGGAGATCGGCCTGCACCCGCACCCCGGGCAGAGCGGCCGGCCGCAGAAGACCACGGTCGACTTCCGTGTCGAGAACGAGACCGGGAAGGGCTTCGGCGAGCAGAGCACCTACACGATCGACCTGAGCGCCCTCAAGGGCATCGCCGACGTGACGATCGGCGGGGAGACGTCCGCGGACTGCACCCTCACCGCGGCGGCGGTCACCTGCAAGGACTGGGCGATCTGGGAGCACGGGACCGAGGTCGTGTCCCTGGACCTCGCCGCCGCCAAGGGCAGCGCCGTCGGCACGGTCGTCGACCTGACGATGACCGGCGCGGCGCAGGGTGCCACCTTCAAGCCGACCACGACCAAGGTCAAGGTCGGCGGCCCGGACCTGGTGATGGAAGAGGCCAAGCTGAAGCAGAAGCTCGTTCCGGGCGAAACCCAGCCGCTCCCGATCGTCTTCGGCAACACGGGCACCGAGTCCGTCGACGGCGTGGCGCTGGAACTGCAGACCACGCACGGCATGGGCCTGGTCGAGGAGTACGACAACTGCGCCTACAGCGAGGACGACAGCGAGGGCCAGCCCTGGAACGTGGGCTGGGGCACTACGGTCTGCACCTTCGACAACGAGATCAAGCCGGGCGAGATCTGGGAGATCGCCGGCGCGCTCACCCTCGAGGCCCGTCCGCACGCCTTCATGGACGAGGTGCTCTACGGGGTGCACGAGGCCGGCTCCCAGCCGAAGTCCACGCAGAAGTTCAGCACGCCCCGCACGGGCAAGAAGCTGGGCCTCAAGGTGCGCTCGGCCAAGGCCGCTCCGCGGGCGGTCGACCTGGACCCGTGGAACAACCAGCACGAGTTCGGCTTCCAGGTGAAGAACACCGCCGACCTGGTGGCCACCTCCACCTTCCTGAAGGGCAAGGCGGGCGAGACGGTCAAGGCCGAGCTCGGCTTCCGCAACCAGGGCCCGGCATGGGTCGCCTACCTCCGCTCCGGTGAGAACGTGGCCCTGACGGACATCGTGATCCCGGCCGGCGCGAAGGTCACCAAGGTGCCGAAGTCCTGCAGGGCCGTCACGGCCTCGGGGGACTACCGCGAGCAGCAGCTGGGCGCCCCGCGCTACATGTGCCCCACCTCGCACGTCATCGGGGAGAAGCAGAAGTACGCGTACCCGTTCGAGCTGAAGATCGAGAAGGTGATCGCGGACGCCACCGGCTCCGTCTCGGTCGGCGGCTGGTCCCCGGAGGGCACCGCGCCGGCGAGCTGGGACGCGAAGCACGCCAACAACAAGGCCGCCTTCGTGATCAACGGCACGGGCGTCGCCCCCACGCCGACCCCGTCCCCGACCGCCCCCGGCCCGAAGCCGACGGCCTCCACGAGCCCGTCGCCCACGCCGGGTGCGAGCACCACTCCGAGCCCGGGCGCCAGTTCCGGCAACGGCAAGACCCCGAACGGCGGCCTCGCCGACACCGGCGCCACCGCCGGACCGGTCCTGATCGCCGGTGCGGCGCTCGTGGCCGCCGGTGGCGCGGTGTTCCTGGTGTTCCGCCGCAGGGCCACCGGCCGCGCGTAACGGCGTAGGGAAACAGAAGAACGGCCGGTCCGGGGCGTCCCCCGGGCCGGCCGTCCTTGTGTGGTGACCGGGCTGCTGTCCCCTGCCGTCCGGTCACGTGAAGGAGCGAGGTCCCACGACGCACACCCCGCAGGGGGTGCGTCTCATCGCTCCAGCGAGCCACGCGTGGTGCTGCGGTCCCGCACCTGGCTGGCACGGTCATCCGCATCAACGAAGGGCCGTGGGGGCGGTCACGGTCCGGACGGGTGACGAACAGGCGTGACGGGTGACGAACAGGCGTCACGGGCAACCGCGGCGAGCTCAGACCCGGCCGCGGCACAGCTCCAGCAAGGTCATCGCGAGCGAGGTGCCCGGCTTGCCGAGGGCGTCGCTCCAGTGGGTCAGGACCTCCATCTCCCGCGACAGGTGCACCCGGCGCCCGCCCGAGCCGATCCGGGCCTCCTGGATGACGGTCGAGACGGCCATCCGTTCCTGGATCAGGCCGATGATCCGGTCGTCGATGGCGTCGATCCGCTCGCGGGAGCCGGCGATCAGCTGCTCGGGGGTGGTGGCGGGAGCGGTGACGGTGGCGGTGGCGATCGTGCTCATGGTCGGTCTCCTGTGGTGTGGGTGGGGAGGGAGGGTCCGACCGGAGCGGGAAACGCAGAGCGCCCCGGTCCTGTCGGACCGGGGCGCTCTGGGAAGTCAGTGGCTCAAGCGAGCATCACGATGACCCATGGCGACCGGACCGGCCGGTGCCATAGGTAAAGAGGAAGCTCAGCTGCTTGCGCATGGAGGGATTATGACCCTCTGTCCCGCTCCGTGCCAAGCCGGTTCGGACGGTGAGACGAAGAGGGGTATCCGTCCCCCGTTAGAATCGACAAAACAACCCCCTCTTTCCGCCGGAAGGCCTGCCCCGTGCCAGAAGCCACCTTCGCCACCCACGACAGCGCCCCGGACACGGTTCTCGTCGTCGACTTCGGCGCCCAGTACGCGCAGCTCATCGCTCGCCGCGTCCGCGAGGCACGGGTCTACTCCGAGGTCGTGCCCAGCACGATGCCCGTGGCCGAAATGCTCGCCAAGAACCCGAAGGCGATCATCCTCTCCGGCGGCCCGTCCTCCGTGTACGAGGAGGGCGCCCCCCAGCTCGACGGCGCGATCTTCGAGGCCGGCGTCCCCGTCTTCGGCATGTGCTACGGCTTCCAGCTCATGGCCGTCACCCTCGGCGGCACCGTCGACAACACCGGCTCGCGCGAGTACGGCCGTACTCCGCTGGCCGTCTCCAAGGCCGGATCCACCCTCTTCGAGGGCACCCCCGAGAACCAGTCGGTGTGGATGTCCCACGGCGACGCCTGCTCCGCCGCTCCCGAGGGCTTCACCGTCACCGCGTCCACCGACGTCGTCCCGGTCGCGGCCTTCGAGAACGACGAGAAGAAGCTCTACGGCGTGCAGTACCACCCCGAGGTGATGCACTCCACGCACGGCCAGCAGATCCTGGAGCACTTCCTCTACCGCGGCGCCGGCCTGCAGCCCACCTGGACCCCCGGCAACATCGTCGAGGAGCAGGTCGCCCTCATCCGCGAGCAGGTCGGCGACAAGCGCGCCATCTGCGGCCTGTCCGGCGGCGTGGACTCCGCGGTCGCCGCGGCCCTCGTCCAGAAGGCCATCGGCTCGCAGCTCACCTGCGTCTACGTGGACCACGGTCTGATGCGCAAGGGCGAGACCGAGCAGGTCGAGAAGGACTTCGTCGCCGCCACCGGCGTGCAGCTGAAGGTCGTCGACGCGCAGGAGCGCTTCCTGAACGCGCTGGCCGGAGTCTCCGACCCGGAGACCAAGCGCAAGATCATCGGGCGCGAGTTCATCCGCGTCTTCGAGGCTGCCCAGCTGGAGATCCTCCAGGAGGACGGCCCGGCGGTCGCCTTCCTGGTCCAGGGCACCCTGTACCCGGACGTCGTCGAGTCCGGCGGCGGCACCGGCACCGCCAACATCAAGTCCCACCACAACGTGGGCGGGCTCCCCGACGACATCGAGTTCGAGCTCGTCGAGCCGCTGCGCCAGCTGTTCAAGGACGAGGTCCGGATGGTCGGCCAGGAGCTCGGCCTGCCCGCCGAGATCGTCCAGCGCCAGCCGTTCCCCGGCCCCGGCCTCGGCATCCGCATCGTCGGCGAGGTCACCAAGGAGCGCCTGGACCTGCTCCGCGAGGCCGACGCCATCGCCCGCCACGAGCTCACGGCGGCCGGCCTGGACCGCGAGATCTGGCAGTGCCCGGTCGTCCTGCTGGCCGATGTCCGCAGCGTCGGCGTCCAGGGCGACGGCCGTACGTACGGCCACCCGATCGTGCTGCGCCCCGTCTCCTCCGAGGACGCGATGACCGCGGACTGGACGCGCATGCCGTACGAGGTGCTCGCGCGGATCTCCACCCGCATCACCAACGAGGTGCCGGACGTCAACCGTGTCGTCCTGGACTGCACGAGCAAGCCCCCGGGCACCATCGAGTGGGAGTAGTCCCCACTCGCCCGCCCGGGCGCAGTCGTACGTGACGAGGCCGCCGCTCCCGCGCAGGGAGCGGCGGCCTCGCCGCGTGTATGGCCTCTTCGGCCGGTCGCCGGTACTTTGCGCCGCGACCTTGAAGGAGGGGCCATGACCGAGCGACCCGCACCCGCACCTGCACCCGTGCCCGTCGAGCGGCTGGGCTTCGAGATGCCGCCGGTGTTCGCCACCGCCGGGGAGGAGCGCGCCCACCGCAAGGAGCGGCTCGCCGGGGCGCTGCGGCTGCTGGGGCGGCTCGGGTACGAGGACGGGGTGGGCGGGCACGTCAGCGCCCGGGACCCGGAGTTCGAGGACTGCTACTGGGTGAACCCCTTCGGCCGGGCCTTCGCCGCGATCGGCCCCGACGACCTGCTGCTCGTCGACGGGGAGGGGCGGGTCCGCCAGGGGGAGCGCAGGGTCAACCAGCTGGCCTTCGCGGTGCACGCGGCCGTCCACCGGGCCCGGCCCGCCGTGGTGGCCGTCGTCCGCACGCAGGCCCCGTACGGCAGGGCGCTCGCCGCGCTCGGCGAACTGCTCGCCCCCGTCACCCAGGAGGCCTGCGCCTTCTACGAGGACCACGCACTGCTCGACGAGTACGCGGGTGACGGGGACGGCGAGCGGATCGCGGGTGCGCTCGGCCCCTACAAGGCGCTGGTCCTGCGGAACCTCGGGCTGCTGACGGTCGGCGACTCGGTGGAGGCGGCCGCCTGGTGGTTCATCGCGGCGGAACGGGCCGCGCAGGTGCAGCTGATCGCGCGGGCGGCCGGGAAAGCGGTGCTCATCAGCCATCACAGCGCGCTCGCGACCCGGGAGCGGTTCGGGTCGGATCTGGCGGCGTGGGTGAACTGTCAGCCGCTGCTGGAGGCCGCGGATGCGGGTGCGTCAACATCATGAACGGTTAATCACCTGCTCTGACATCGTGCGCAATCCGGAACACTGCCGCAGTGGTGCACAATTCGCTGGCACTGCACCGTAGTTCAGAGAGGCGGCACGTTCGTGGCTGTCCAAGAGATGTCCAGAAGCACCCATACCGCGGCCTGTGCCTGCGAGGACTGCACACGAGAGGGGCACCGCCGCGCGGTCGCAGCGTTCCTGGAGAAGCGCGACGAGTTCGCCTCGGGGCAAGGGGTGCCGGCCGCCGTGGCCCACTCGCTGGGTGCCTCCCGGCAATGGGTCTCCGACGAGCTGACCCTGTCGGCCCGGACGGTCGCCGACCGGGGCCGGGAGGCGGGCAGCTCCTGGCTCTACCTGTTCTCCCGGCGGGCCGTCCTCGCCGTGTGGATCGCCGCGGGGGTGCTGCTCCTGGTCCAGGTCGGCACCGCGCTCGGCACCGGCTGGTCCACGACGCGCACCGCCGGGCTGCTGGCCGCGCTCGCCCTGGCCGCCCTGCTGACGGTGGCGGCCCGCGCGCAGACGCTCCGGGGCGGTCTGCTGGCCCCGCTGGTCGGCGAGGACAACCGGCTGTCCACCTCGAAGACGGTACCGAGCGCCTGGCTGGTGCTCACCGCCTTCGCGACGCTGCTGCCCGCTCTGCGGCTCGCGGCCTCCTCGCCGGGACCCGAGCGCCAGGCCCTGTACGCGGGACTCGCGCTCGACCGGGCGCTGCCGCTGCTGGCGGTGCTCGGGCTGACCTCGGGGGTCGCGGTGCTGGTGCGCCGGGTGGTCTCCGTACGGATCATGGGGCAGCGGCTGCAGAAGCTGCCGGCGGACCGCCCGACCGGGGCGGACCTGCTGACGGACGACGCGGGCCGGGGCTCCTTCCCGGACGCCCAGTACGTCCTGGTCTCCACGGTGGTGCTGGCCTTCGCGGGGGTCTCGCTGGCCCGGTTCCCGGACCGGCTGCCGGCGCTGCCATGGGCGCTGGCGCTGCTGGTGGCGCTGTCGGCGGCCGTGTACCTGGCGGCGAAGTACGCGGAGGGAAGCCGCCCGCTGGTCCTGTCGGTGGTGCGCAGACGCGAGCCCGGGGATCTGGACGCGGCGATCCGCCCCGGCGACGACATCGAGATCCGCGGCGTGGGCTTCGTCCCGCCGGGGGCGCAGACGCCGGAGATGCTGGCCCGGCTGGTGGTCCGGGTGGGTGCGGTCCATGTGCACGTACCGCTGGTCCCGGTGGCGGGCGGCTTCACCAACCCGTCCGACGCCGTACTGACCGTGCCCGTCCCGGCCGAAGTGGAGCCGGGGCGGATCGAGATCCAGGTCGTCACCGCCGCGGGGGTGGAATCAAACCGGTGCACCATCGACGTGGCGGAGTGAAGCGGGTACACATAGCGCGTGACCCGAACTGACGTCCCCTCCGGCGCCCCTGACGCTCCTACCGGCCTGAGTCGCCTGCGTGACCTGCGCGAGCTCGCCTCCCGGCACGCGCTCCTGCCCCTGCGGATCTTCCTCGGCGTGACCTTCGTCTACGCCGGCCTGGACAAGCTGACCGACTCGGCGTTCCTCAGGGCCAGCGGCAGCGGCTCCATCGGCGAACTGATGAACGGGGTGCGCGACACCTCGGCGATCCCGGCCCTGGTGGACCTGGCGCTGAAGGCGCCCGTCGGTTTCGCCGTGGCCCTGGCCGTCGGGGAACTCCTGGTCGGCCTGGGGGTCCTGGCCGGGCTGCTGACCCGGATCGCGGCCGTCGGCGGGGCCCTGATCTCGCTCAGCCTCTGGCTCACCGTGTCCTGGGCGGTGACCCCCTACTACTACGGCAACGACCTGATCTACCTCATGGCCTGGACCCCGCTGATCCTCGCGGGGGCGCCCTACCTCTCGCTGGACTCGGTGATGCCCTCGCGCCGGTCGCGGCGCACGGCGTAGGTCACCAGCCCGGCGACGGCGGCGAAGGCGAGACCGCCCGCCGTCATCATCAGGACGAAGAACCAGGGCGGATCGGCCTCACCCGCCGCGCCGAGGAGATAGAGCACCCCGGCCGCCATCAGGACCAGTCCCGCGATCAGCCGTCCCGGCTGGAACTCATGACGCCGCACGGGTCACCTCCACCTGTCCCACACCCGCGCTGAGGTGCAGCTCGATCGTGCCGCCTGCCGTGGTGCCCGAGTCGGGGGGCAGCGTCGCCCTCCGTGTCTCGTCCTGGCTCTGTATGCGTACGTCCTCGCCGGTGTCGCCGGGCATCTGGATGTCGCCCAGCCTGATCGTCGCCACCGTCTTCGCGGTGACCTCCCTCGGGAGGATCACCCGCAGCCGGCCCGCGTCGATGGAGGCGCGAACGGGCACGGTGGTGCCCTTGGGCACGTCCACGTGGCTGAGGTCCAAGGTGGCGAGCCCGGTACCCGCCTCGTACACCGGCGCCACCTCGGCCACCGCGGTCGGATGCCAGTCCACGACGCGCCAGTCGGTACTGATGTCCTTGGGCAGCGCGACCGACCCGGCCAGCAGGACGGCCGTGATCACCGAGAGCAGGATGGTGCCGAAGCCCGTGCGGCCCTTGACCGAGCTCACCGCGAGCCCCAGGCCGAAGACGGCGAGGGCGGCGGCGAAGCCGACCTGCAGGGCGTGGCTCAGGGTGCTGCCCTCCCAGACCGCGGCGGTGGCGATGCTCCCGGCCAGCGCGGCCAGTACGAACACCCGGCCGCCGATGCCGCCGCGGCGCTCCCAGGGGAGGCGCTCCCCGGACGGCGGAGCCGCCGCCGGGCCGCCGGGGACGACCCCGGCCGAGTCCTCGGGTCCCCACAGGTACCCCGTCGAGCCGACCGGCCCCGTGGTCCCGTCCTTGACCAGCGGATCCCGCCACCAGGACGGGCCCCCGGGCGCGGGCGGCGCCTGGGTCTCGGGAGGCGCCGGACTGTGCGCGGTGCGGTGCCCGGTGCGGGTGGCCGCCGGGTACACGAACTCGGCGCCCGCCCCGGCCTTCTCCTCGGGAGCCGCGCCGGGCCCGCTCCGCCGCCGCTGCGACCAGTACGCCGCGGCGCCCAGCGCCAGGACGGCCAGGACGGAGAAGACCGCCAGCCCGCCGTTGTCCAGCATCGACAGGAACAGGGCGCAGCCCACCAGTGCGGCGAAGACCGCCGCCAGCGTCGAGCCCTCGACCCGGCCGGTCAGCAGCTTCTTCGCCTCGCTGTCCTCCTCGCCCTCCTGGGGCAGCAGCAGCCACGCGAAGCCGTAGAAGATCAGGCCGACGCCGCCGGTGACGGCGAGGACACCGAGCACGATCCGGAAGATCACCGGGTCGAGACCGAAGTACCGGCCCAGACCGCCGCACACGCCCGCGAGCACCTTGTCGCGCTTGCCGCGGCGCAGGGGAGGGCGCTCGGCGAGCGGGGAAGCGGAGCCGGCGCTCGCGCCGGCCGCACTCCTGCCGGCTCCTGCGTCCGGCGGCGGGGAATCGTGTACTTCGGTCATGCGTACATGGTGACGGTCCGCCGCCGCCGCGGGCATCCGGATCTACCCTGGCGCAACCCTGATATCCCCCCGAGAGAACTGGGGGGCTGCCCTGATGCCACGGCCGCCGCGAGCGTGTGACCATCGGTGACATGCCCGTAGCAGCCGCCCCACGCACGCCGTACGCACCGGACTCCGACGAAACGCCGCAGCGCAAGCTCTACCGCAGCGCCGACGGCCGGATGCTCGGCGGAGTCGCGCGCGGCCTCGCCGGGCACCTGGGCCTGCCCGTCGTCTGGGTCCGGCTCACCTTCCTCGGCCTGTTCATGTGGGGCGACGGCCTCGGCATGCTGCTCTATGCCGCGTTCTGGGTCTTCGTACCGCTCGGCATCGGAGGCCGCAGCGGCCACCGCTCCTACTTCGACACCCTCCCCGACGGCACCCGCCGGCTGCGCAAGCCCGAGCGGGGCCAGATCCTCGCCCTGATCGCGCTGTGCGTCGGCGCGGGCATCTTCATCTCCCAGGTCCAGGTCGGCGGCAGCTCCGGACGGTACGTGTGGCCGACCCTGCTCGTCGGAGCCGGCGTGGTCCTCGTCTGGCGCCAGGCCGACAACGCCCGCCGCGCCCACTGGAACGCCGCCGCCGGCCGGCACGCCCGGCTGCTGCAGGCCGCCCGCGCCCTCGCGGGCGTCGCCCTGGTCGGCGTGGGCCTGACCGTCTTCATAGTGGTCCGCGGCTCCGCCGCCCAGCTGGGCAACGTACTGACCGCCACCCTCGCCGTCCTCGTCGGCGTCGCCCTCCTGGCGGGACCCTGGCTGATCCGGATGACCCAGGACCTCTCCGAAGAGCGGCTGATGCGCATCCGCGCCCAGGAGCGCGCCGAGGTGGCCGCCCACGTCCACGACTCCGTGCTGCACACCCTCACCCTGATCCAGCGCAACGCCGAGGACGTCGGGGAGGTGCGCCGTCTTGCCCGCGCCCAGGAGCGGGAGCTGCGCAACTGGCTGTACAAGCCCGAGGGCACCGGCAAGGACGAGGGCGAGGAGCCCACGACGCTCGCCGAGGCCGTGAAGAAGACGGCCGCCGAGGTGGAGGACCACCACGGGGTCCAGATCGAGGTGGTCGTCGTCGGCGACTGCCCCCTCGACGACAAGCTGGCCGCACAGATGCAGGCCGCGCGCGAGGCGATGGTCAATGCCGCCAAGTACGGTGGCGACGGCGGCCCCGTCCAGGTGTACGCCGAGGTGGAGGGCCAGACGGTGTTCGTGTCCGTACGGGACCGCGGACCCGGCTTCGACATCGACGCGGTACCGGACGACCGGATGGGCGTACGAGAATCGATCATCGGCCGGATGCAGCGCAACGGCGGGACCGCTCGACTGCGGTCCGCGCCCGACGGCGGCACGGAAGTCGAGCTGGAGATGGAGAGGGCGGCGAAGGCAGCATGACCGAGGACAGCGCGAGCACCGGCGGCGTGACCAGGAGGGTCCGGGTGGTGCTCGTCGACGACCACCGGATGTTCCGCACCGGGGTGCAGGCCGAGATCGGCGAGACCGAGCGGACCGGGGTCGAGGTCGTCGGCGAGGCCGCCGACGTGGACCAGGCCGTCACCGTCATCACCGCCACCCGACCCGAGGTGGTGCTCCTCGACGTGCACCTGCCCGGTGGCGGCGGCGTCGAGGTGCTGCGCCGCTGCGCCCCGCTGATGGGCGCCGTCGAGGACCCGGTACGGTTCCTGGCCCTGTCGGTGTCGGACGCGGCCGAGGACGTCATCGGGGTCATCCGGGGCGGCGCCCGCGGCTACGTCACCAAGACGATCACGGGCACCGACCTGGTGGACTCGGTCTTCCGCGTCCAGGACGGGGACGCGGTGTTCTCGCCGCGCCTCGCGGGCTTCGTGCTCGACGCCTTCGCCTCGACGGACGCGCCGCCGGTCGACGAGGACCTCGACCGGCTCACCCAGCGCGAGCGCGAGGTGCTGCGGCTCATCGCGCGCGGGTACGCGTACAAGGAGATCGCCAAGCAGCTGTTCATCTCGGTCAAGACCGTGGAATCGCACGTCTCGGCGGTGCTGCGCAAGCTCCAGCTCTCCAACCGCCACGAGCTCACCCGCTGGGCGACGGCCCGCCGGCTGATCTGACCCCGGTCGCCTGAGCCCCGGTCGCCTGAGCCCCGATCGTCCGGGCCCCGGTCAAGCCGGCCGGGAGGCTCCGGCCCAGGGCATCGAGTCGATCGGCGCGAGGCGGACCGTGGAGCCGGGGCGCGGGGCGTGCACCATCTGGCCGTTGCCGACGTACATGCCGACGTGTGTGACGCCGGAGTAGAAGAACACCAGGTCGCCCGGGGCCAGCTGGCCGCGGGAGACCCGCTGTCCCGCGTTGATCTGCGTGTAGGTGGTGCGCGGCAGCGACACCCCGGCCGCCCGCCACGCCGCCTGGGTCAGCCCGGAGCAGTCGTACGAGCCCGGGCCCGTCGCGCCCCACACGTACGGCTTGCCGATCGCCCCGTACGCGAACGCCACCGCGCGGGCCGCGCGGGAGCCTCCCCCAGCTACCGCTGGGAGGTGCCCCCAGGAGGGCGGCGGTGCCTGGGTGGCGGGGCCGCTCGGGGCGGGGCCGGCCGGGGCGGGGCCGGCCGAGCGGGCCTCGTAGGCCGCCCGCTCCTCGGCCGTCAGCTTGGCCAGCAGCCGCTGCGCGGCGGTCAGCTTCTCCTCGATCTCGACCTTGTGGCCCGCGAGTTCGCGCTGCCGGTCCCGCAGCTCGGCGAGCCGCCCGGCCGCCTGGTCCTTGAGCTTCCCGACCTCGTCGAGCCCCCGCCGCACGGCCGAGATGTCGGCCGCGTTGCGGTTCCCGGCCCGGGTGATGAGGGCGGCCCGGTTCAGGTACTCCTGCGGATCGTCGGACATCGCCAGCTGTACGGCGGCGCCCAGCGTTCCGCTGCGGTACTGCGTCGCCGCCAGCGAACCGAGCGCGCTGCGGGCCGCGTTGAGCCGGTCGGTCTTGCGTGCGGTCTCGTCCCGCAGCCCGTCGAGCGCGCGCTGCGCCTCGTCGGCCTTCTCCTTCGCCCCGTTGTACTGGTCCGTCGCGGCCTCGGCCTCCTCGTAGAGCCGGTCCATCTCGGCCTTCACCTGCGAGGGCGTCGGCTGCGGATCGGCTTGGGAGGTGCCTTCGAACGCGGTGGCGGTGGCAGCGCCCGCGAGGGCGAGGGTGGCGGCGGTGGTGCGTACGGAGCTCCGTGCCGTGCCGCCGGTGAGCGGGCGCTGCCTGGGCTTTCGATGACTGGCCACGAGGGCCTCACGTCCTTCCTCCATCGGTGCTTGGGGGAGGACGCTAGACCCGAAGGTAACGGGAAGATGACGAGATGATCGAAAGTGGCCGGACGTGACCGGACTTGCCTGGTCGGGCGTCTGCCGGTGGCCGACCGCTATCCGCGGATCTCCGTCAGGCGGGCGAAGACGACCACGTTGCCGTCGTAGCCCCCCTTCTTCGAGAAGCCGCCGCCGCAGGTGATCACGCGGAGTTCAGGGGCGCCCTTGGAGCCGTAGACCCGCGCTGCCGGGAAGTCGTCCTTGCCGACGACCTCGATGCCGTAGACCGTGAACACGGCGGTACGGCCGTCCTGTCGGTCCACCTCGATGTGCTGCCCCTGCCCCAGCGAGCCGAGCGTGTAGAAGACGGCCGGACCCTGCTTGTTGTCCACGTGGCCGTCGATCACCGCCGTGCCCTGGGCGCCCGGGGCGGGGGAGCCCTCGTACCAGCCGGCCAGGTTCCGGTCCTGCGGCGGCGGCGCGTCCACCCAGCCCTCTGCGTCGAGTCCGACCCGGGTGACGGGGGCGTCGACCTGTACGGCCGGAATCCGGATCCGGGTCGGCGGGGAGGGCTTCAGTGGCTGCGGGGCGGGCGGGAGGCGGCGGGCGGCCTCGTCGTGGGCCGGGTCGCTGACCAGCACGGCGGCCTGCGCGGGCTGCGGCGGACCGCCGTTCAGTTCGAGCCCGTTGGTGAGGAGAAACGTGCCGCTGAGGGCGACCACGGCAACGACGCCCCAGCCGCCGCGAGGCCTCGTACGCTCCTGGGGGCGGGGCATGATGCGTGCTCCTTCGGTGGTGCTCGGGGTTCGGGGGCCGGTACTGGACCGGGCCCGTCCGGTCGCCAGGGGCGGGTCGGACGGGCCCGGCGGTCAGGAGTCCGGCGGTCAGGCGCTGTCGCCCGCCCGGCGGCGCATCAGGAACACGCCGCCGCCGAGGGCACCGGCCAGCAGGGCGGAACCGGCCGCGATCTCGGTGCCGTTCAGCCCGGCGGCGCCGCCGCCGAGGCCGGCCTTGACGCCCTTGGAGGGGGTGGTCGTGCCGGTGCCGGTACCGGTCGAGTGGCCCGCGACCGTGAGGGTGGTCGTGCCCTTCTCGCCCTTGCAGTCGAAGGTGACCTCGTACTGGGCACCCGGCTTGGCGTCCGCGTCCACCTTGACGGTGGCGGGCTTGCCCTCGTTGAGCTCGACCGCGTCGAAGATGCCGGAGGAGACCTTCACCAGCGGTTCCTGGCACTTGGTGGCGTTCAGGGTGACGGTGCCGCCCGGGGCGACGGTGGCGGGGGAGACGGTGAAGCCGAAGGACGTGACGTTGGGCGTGGTCCCGCCGTCGTTGGCCGAGGCCAACGGCGCGGCGAGCGCGAAGGCGGCGGTGGACAGCAGGGCTACGGACGCGACACGTATGGAACGCATGGTGAATCCTCCGGGTCCCCGAGGCGCAACCGCGAACAGGTTGTCCGCAAAAGGCAGGAAATGCTCCTCGATGTGCTAGACGCTAGGCCCGGTTGGCGGAACCTGCGAATCGAACGGCACGAACGGACCAACGGCGGGAGTGAGTTGGCGGGCGCCGCGCCAACTCCTCTGATACGGACGGTGAGCGGCACGCCGGACGGCCCGCCGCATGGTGGCGCTGAGTGACGGACGCGCCGAGGGGGCGGCCAACGGACTCCAACGGACTCGAACGGACGCCAACGGACGCCAACGGGCGCCGATGGACGGATCCGTGGCCGCCGACGCGTTCACCCCGGCCGGACGCTCCCGTAGATCGGCTGGTAGTAGACCGAGTCCTCGCGCACGGACGTCCCCGGCCGCGGGGCGTGGATCATGCGGCCGCCGCCGATGTAGATCCCGACGTGGCTGATGTCCGAGTAGAAGAAGACCAGGTCCCCCGGGCGCAGATCCTTCGTCGTGATCCGCGGGGCCGCCTTCACCTGGTCCCATGTGGTGCGCGGCAGCGTGATCCCCGCGGCCCGCCAGGCGGCCTGGGTCAGGCCGGAGCAGTCGTACGAGCGCGGGCCCGTCGCGCCCCAGACGTACGGTTTTCCCAGCTGGGCCCGGGCGAAGGCCACCGCCTTGGCACCCGCAGCCGACGCGGCGGAGTCCGAGGGCCGCGGTCCCGAGGCGGCGGGAGCCCGGGGGGCCAGGGCCCGCGCCCGCTCCGCCGCGGTGAGCCGCGCCAGCAGGGTGTTCGCCTCCGCGAGCCGGGTCTGCACCTCCTGCTTGCGCCCGCGCAGCTCCTCCTGCGCCCGCTCCAGGTCCGCCACCGCCACGGCCGCCTCCCGGCGTTTGCCGGCCGTCTCCGCCCTGGCCCGGGTGTACTGGGTGAGCAGCGCGTCCTCGCGGCCGCCGAGCCGGTTCAGCAGGTGCGTCTGGGCGAAGAAGGCCTGCGGATCGTCGCTGAGCAGTAGCGTCGCGGTCCCGCCGAGGCCGCCGGAGCCGCGGTACCGGTCGGCGGCGTGGCTGCCGAGCAGCCGGCGGGCCTCGTTCAGCTTCTGCGTGGTGCCGGCGATCTGGTCCATGAGCGCCGACAGCAGGGCCCGCTGCTCCTCGGTCCGCCCGGCCGCCGCGTCGTAGGCCTGGGTGGCCGTGCCCGCCAGCCGGTGCAGCCCGTCCACGCGGGTCCGTACCTCCTCCACCGAGGGGCGGGGCGCCGGAGCCGCCGCGGCCTGGTGGGGCAGGAGCAGACCCAAGGAGGACAGGGCCGCGGTCGTGACGACCGCGGCGGGGGCGTGCGGATGTCTTCGGGTGCGCGGCTTGCGGTGGTGGGGGGAGGGGTGGGACGAGGGGAATCCGTACGTGTACACGGGCCGGCACCTCCTTCCGGTTGGCGGAGCACGCTAGCGGCGCAGCGAGCGACTCGGAAGGGGGCGGGAGGGGGCGACAGGGGTTCGCAGGGCATATGCCGCCGAATTTTTCCGTGCGGGGACCGGGATTTTCCGGGGGCGGGACCGGCTGTCGGTCCCGCCCTCTAAACTCGGAAGGCGATGAGCAGCCTCTTTGACGACAGCTTCCTGACCGACCTCTCCCCCTCCGAAGAGGTCCCCCCGCCGCCCGAAGACCACGCCGCCCCGGAGACGGGCGCGGACGATCTCTTCGGGGGCCGGTTCGACGCGCCCATGCACGGGGACGCGTACTACCGGGACGGGGCCCCCAGGCCCGTCATCGACCCGGCGGCGCTCCTGGAGGGGCTGAACACGGAGCAGCGTGCCGCCGTGGTGCACGCGGGCTCCCCGCTGCTCATCGTGGCCGGCGCCGGCTCCGGCAAGACGCGCGTGCTGACGCACCGCATCGGCCACCTGCTGGGCGCGCGGGGGGTCCACCCCGGGCAGATCCTGGCGATCACCTTCACCAACAAGGCCGCCGGTGAGATGAAAGAGCGCGTCGAGGGCCTGGTCGGGCCGCGCGCGAACGCCATGTGGGTCTCCACCTTCCACAGTGCGTGCGTGCGGATCCTGCGCCGCGAGTCGAAGCGGCTCGGTTTCACCTCGTCCTTCTCGATCTACGACGCGTCCGACTCGAAGCGCCTGATGGCGCTCGTCTGCCGCGACCTGGACCTGGACCCGAAGAAGTTCCCGCCGAAGGCCTTCAGCGCCAAGATCTCGAACCTGAAGAACGAGCTCATCGACGCGGACGCCTTCGCCGGGCAGGCCGCCGACGGCTTCGAGAAGACCCTCGCCCAGGCGTACGCGATGTACCAAGGGCGCCTCGGCGAGGCCAACGCGCTCGACTTCGACGACATCATCATGACCACGGTCCACCTGCTCCAGGCCTTCCCGGACGTCGCGGAGCACTACCGGCGCCGCTTCCGGCACGTGCTGGTCGACGAGTACCAGGACACCAACCACGCCCAGTACACGCTGGTGCGCGAGCTGGTCGGCACCGGCTACCCGGACCTGCCGCCCGCCGAGCTGTGCGTCGTGGGCGACGCCGACCAGTCGATCTACGCCTTCCGCGGCGCGACCATCCGCAACATCCTCCAGTTCGAAGAGGACTACGCGGACGCGACCACGATCCTGCTCGAGCAGAACTACCGCTCCACGCAGACGATCCTGTCCGCCGCCAACGCGGTCATCGAGCGCAACGAGAACCGCCGCGCGAAGAACCTGTGGACCGAGGCCGGCAGCGGCGCCGTCATCACCGGCTACGTCGCGGACACCGAGCACGACGAGGCGCAGTTCATCGCCGACGAGATCGACCGGCTGACGGACGCGGGCGACGCCAAGGCCGGCGACGTCGCGATCTTCTACCGGACCAACGCGCAGTCCCGCGTGTTCGAGGAGATCTTCATCCGCGTCGGACTGCCCTACAAGGTCGTCGGCGGCGTCCGGTTCTACGAGCGCAAGGAGGTCCGCGACGTCCTCGCGTACCTGCGCGTCCTGTCGAATCCCGAGGACAACGTCCCGCTCCGCCGGATCCTGAACGTGCCCAAGCGCGGCATCGGCGAGCGCGCCGAGGCGATGATCGACGCGCTCGCGATGCGCGAGAAGATCACCTTCCCGCAGGCGCTGCGCCGGGTCGACGAGGCCTTCGGCATGGCCGCCCGCTCGACCAACGCCGTCAAGCGCTTCAACGTGCTGATGGAAGAGCTCCGTACGATCGTCGACTCGGGCGCCGGCCCGGCCGTGGTCCTGGAAGCGGTCCTGGAGCGTACGGGCTACCTCGCCGAGCTCCAGTCCTCCACCGACCCGCAGGACGAGACGCGCATCGAGAACCTCCAGGAACTCGCCGCCGTGGCACTGGAATTCGAGCAGGCCAGGGAAGCCGCGGCGGCCGAGGCCGCCGAGAACGGCGCCCCGCCGGTGGGCCCCGGCACCCTCGCCGAGTTCCTGGAGCAGGTCGCGCTGGTCGCCGACTCCGACCAGATCCCGGACGAGGACACCGACGGCAACGGGGTCATCACCCTGATGACCCTGCACACCGCCAAGGGCCTCGAGTTCCCGGTGGTCTTCCTGACCGGCATGGAGGACGGGGTCTTCCCGCACATGCGCGCGCTGGGCCAGACCAAGGAACTGGAAGAGGAGCGCCGTCTCGCCTACGTCGGCATCACGCGGGCGCGCGAGCGGCTGTACCTGACCCGCTCGAGCATGCGCAGCGCGTGGGGCACCCCCTCCTACAACCCGCCGTCGCGGTTCCTGGAAGAGATCCCCGCCGAGTACCTGCAGTGGAAGCGGACGGGCGCGGCACAGAAGCCGGCGGGCCCCATGCGGAGCTCGGGCTCGGGGTACGGGTCTTCGGGCTCGGGCGGGTCGAAGGCCTCGTTCGGCACCTCGCCGGAGGCCTTCCTGTCCTCGTCGCGCACCAAGTCGGGTCCGTCGGGGTTCGCCACGCGGCGGGCCTCCGACAAGCCGGTCATCGCGCTGGTGGTCGGGGACCGGGTCACGCACGACCAGTTCGGGCTCGGCACGGTCATGGAGGTCAGGGGAGCGGGCGCCGACGCGCAGGCCACCATCGACTTCGGGGACGAGAAGCCGAAGCGGCTGCTGCTGCGGTACGCGCCGGTGCAGAAGCTCTGACGGGCGGTACGCAGGACGGCCCCACGAACGCGGAAGGGCCCGCCCCCGAGGGGGGGGGCCCTTCCGCGTTCGTGCTCGGTTCTAGTTCGGGTTCAGGCCGTGGGCGCGCAGCCACGACTGGGGGTCCACCGGGGACCCACCGCCCGGTCGTACCTCGAAGTGGAGGTGCGGGCCGGTGGAGTTGCCGGAGTTGCCGGAGTACGCGATCACGTCGCCGGCCTTGACCTTGCCGGAGCGGATCTTGGCGCTGCTGAGGTGGCAGTACCAGGTCTCGGTGCCGTCGGGCGCGGTGAGTATCACCATGTTGCCGTAGGCGGGGTTCCACTGGCTGCGCACGGTGCCGTCGGTGGCGGCCATGACCGAAGACCCGTAGGAGACCGGGAAGTCGATGCCGGTGTGCACGGACATCCAGTTGACGCCCGCCTGGCCGAAGCCGGCGCTGAGGCCGTGCCGTGCGACGGGGAGGGCGAACTTGGGGCGGGCCGCTTCCTTGGCCGCCGCCTCTTCCGCCTTCTGCTTCTTCTCCTCGTCCTGGCGAATGCGCAGGTCGATGCGTTCCTGGGTGCGGCTCGCGCGGTCCGCGAAGTCGCCGGCGTCGGCGCTGAGGGCGGTGAGCTGCGTGTCGAGCTTGCTGTTCGCCGCGACCGGCTTGATGGACGCCGGGTCGGGGGCGGCCAGGGTGGTGGTCTCCTCGGACGGCTTCTCCGTACCGGTGAGCCCGCCCACGGAGGCGGCGGCGACACCCGCGACACCCATCACGCAGGCCGAGGGAACGGCCACGGTCAGGAGCGCGGAGCGCTTGGCCGGAGTGCGGCGGCGGTTGTTGCCGCCGGCCTTGGCGGTACTCGCCTTGGCGACGGGCTTGGACCCGGGCTTCGAGCCGGCGCGGCGCGAGGGGCGCGGCTCGGCGGGCGCGGCCGGCGTGACGGGCATGGCCTGGGTGGGGAGATCGTGCACCTTGGCATCCGCGACCGCGCCGGCATCCATGCCATCGGCATCGGTATCGGTATCGACATCGGCGGGGAGGAACTCGAAGACGGCGGTCTCGGTGTAGGTCATGTCGGACCCGGACCCGGCCTCGGCCAGGACCTCCGGGGAGGTGGCGGCGTAGACCTCGTACCCGTAGTCGTAGGTGTACTGCTGCTCGTGGACCTGGGCGTGGGCCTGGCCGTGGGCCTGGTCCTGTGCCTGCTCCGGGACTTGTTGGTGCTGTTGCTGCTCGTAACCGCCGTACCCGTAGGTCTGCTCGGAGGCAGTGTTCCAGGCGGTGGCGTCGTAGGCGCCGGTCTCGGTCCCGTAGCCGGGGACCGACCAGTGACCGGTCTGAGCGGCAGAGGTCTCGTAGCCGAAGGCGGTGGACTGGTAGTCCATGGAGACGCCGCCCTGGGTGGGGACGGTCGAGAGGTAGCCGTCGTAGTCGGCGTATCCGTCGACGGACGGCTGCGCATAGCCGTTCTGGGGGGCGACCCACGCTGTGCTGTCGTACGAACCGGTGTCGTAGGAACCATAGGTGGCGCCGTAGTTGTAGCCCTGGCCCTGCGTTTCGTAGGACGCATAGGCTGAATCGCCAGCGAAAGTGGTGGTGGAAAGGCCGTCATACCCAAAATCGGGGTACTGGCCCGACGAAGGGCGGTCGTTCACCAACTTCTCTTTCGCCTCGGCAGCGGGGGGCCTGGGTGGCCGAGGAATGTGGGGTCCTCGGAGGAGAGCAGTGGCGTGACTGTACCCGGCGGTTACACGCAACGACAATCTTCGGAGGCTTTTGTGCTCGGCGGAACCGGGCATTCGGCCGCCTTTCGGTCGGCCGAAGACCCACCCTTGGCCTTGAGTTCGAAAAATGTTCGACTGGAGGTCGGTTTTCGATCCCGCGGTCGAGGCGGACTCTGGGCGGTCGGGCGGTCGGGCGGTCGGGTGGTCGGACGGTCGGACGGTCGGGTGGTCGGACGGTCGGACGGTCAGGCGACGGAAGTGGCGCCGGGGTGGGGGAGGGCGATCGGCCTGGGTCCGTCGAGCGCGCGCCGGACCGCCGCCATGACGGTGGGGTGCGCGGGCAGGGCGAGATGTCCGATGCCGGTGACCTGCACGTTCTCCACGAGCAGGTCCGGGTGCTCGATACGGGCCGTCCCGGTCGGGTCCATCAGCTCGTCGAACTCGCTCCAGAACGCCACGCACCGGGTCCGGCAACCGGGCGCGGGCGCGCGGAGTTCGGTGAGCACCTCGGAATCCGGGCGCATCTGCCGGACCAGGGGGTGCGCGTCCATGAAGGGCGCCACGCGGGTGCCGGAATGCGGGGTGCCGAGCGTGACGAGCGTGCGGACGCGCGCGTCGCCGCCGAGGCGCTGGACGTAGTACCGCCCGACCAGCCCGCCGAGACTGTGCCCCACCAGGTCCACCCGGTCCTGCCCCGTGCGCTCGCACAGTTCCTCGACGCGTCGGCCGAGATGCCGGGCGGTGGAGCGCAGGTCGCGGGTGAAGGGGGAGTAGTTGTACGCCTCCACCTGCCGCCGTCCGCCGGTCCCGAGGGCGCGGCGCAGCAGGACGAAGACGGAGCGGTTGTCGGTGAACCCGTGGAGCAGCACCACCGGCGGGCGCTCGTGGGTGGCGGTGGCGGGTCGCTCCGGCAGTACCCCGGTCGGATACAGCAGGATGTGCCCGCCGAGCACGATGACTTCCAGTACGCCCGCCCGAAGCGCGGCCCCGGACATGGTCAGCCCCATGACGGCCCCCCTAGCGTCTTGGGACCGGGGCGTCCGACCGCCCCGTGCCGTGCGGCTGTCGGCGCGGAGCGGTGGTACGCCATCCCACGTGTGATTTCCCCCTCGTGGTTGACCGCGAAACGGGGGTGTGCGCGATGCTGTACTTAACGTTCGTTCACTCGGGAGGCAGTGCGATGGGTGTGACCGGTCCGATCCGTGTGGTGGTGGCCAAGCCGGGCCTCGACGGCCACGACCGAGGCGCCAAGGTGATCGCGCGGGCCCTGCGGGACGCGGGCATGGAGGTCATCTACACGGGCCTCCACCAGACCCCCGAACAGATCGTCGACACGGCGATCCAGGAGGACGCCGACGCGATCGGTCTGTCGATCCTGTCGGGCGCGCACAACACGCTGTTCGCGCGCGTGCTGGAACTCCTCGCGGAGCGCGACGCGGCAGACATCAAGGTGTTCGGTGGCGGCATCATCCCGGAGGCGGACATCGCTCCGCTGAAGGAGAAGGGTGTGGCCGAGATCTTCACTCCGGGCGCGACGACCACGGCAATCGTCGACTGGGTCCGCGCGCACGTGCGGCAGCCGGCGTAGCCCCGCGCGGTGCCGGCTGTAGCTCCGGCCGGTTCGGGTGTGCGGCGCCGTTGCCGGGGACCGGTCCCCGGGCCCCTGCGCCTCAAACGCCGGCGGGGCTGGGGTGTGGTCGGCGTCTGCCTGGCTGCGGGTGGGGGCCGGTGCCGGGGGCGGGGTGGGGTGTCGGCCTGGACTGCATGATTTAGGCGCCCTCTGCTCTGCTCCGACAAGGTGTGGGGTGTGCCTGCGCCACAAATCACGCTTTACGTCCAGGCCGACACCCCACCCCGCCCCCGTCCCCGGCCCGGGCCGCCCCTCCCGTTCCCGTCCGGGGGTGGGACTTTCAGACCCGCCCGCGCCATTCCAGCCGTCCGGCGTTTGAGGACCGGGGTCTGGGGCGGAGCCCCAGGGGTCCGGGCGCAGCCCGGGGCCCCCGCTTTCAGCCCGTCCGGCGTTTGAGGACCGGGTCAGGGCCGGCCCTGGGAACGGTGGAAGGGCGGGTCGGGGACTTCGCCCCGCAGGGCACCCTGGACGGAGCAGGCGCCCTGGGGCGGAGCGTGCAACCCGGGTCGGGGGCGGCGGTCAGGGCGGCGGGGTCAGTTCTGCGTGGAGCGCGGCCCGTAGTCGCAGGGTGGCGACCAGGCGTTGGAAGGCTTCCGACCAGTACGCCGCCGCGCCTCCCTCCTCCACCGGCTCCGCCGCCAACGCATCGAGCCGCCCCGCCTCCGCAGGATCAAGGCACCGCTCCGCCAGCCCCATCACCCCGCTGAAGCTCCACGGGTAGCCGCCCGCCTCCCGTGCGGAGTCCAGCGCCTCGATCACCGCCCGGCCCAGCGCCCCTGCCCACGGCACCACGCACACCCCGAGCAGTTGGAACGCCTCCGGCAGCCCGTGTGCACGTATGAACTCCGCTACCCACGCCGCCCGTTCCTCCTCGCCGAGGATCGACAGGAGCTTCGCCCGTTCTGCCAGCGACGCCGTCGCCGGGCCCGCCGCGGGCGGTGCGGACGCCGAGCCGAGCAGGGCCTGGGACCAGGCGGGGTCGCCCTGCCGCACCGCGGCCCGGCACCAGGCCGCGTGCAGTTCCTCCGCCCAGCCCTCGGCCACCGGCAGCGCCACGATCTCCGCCGGGCCGAGCCCCCCGAACCGGTCCCGCCAGCACGACAGCGGTGCAGACTCCACCAACTGGCCCAGCCACCAAGCCCGTTCCCCGCGTCCGGCCGGCGGCCGCTTGACCACGCCGTCGCGCAGCATCCCCGCGTCGCACTCGGCGGGTGGCGTCACCCCCTCCGGGCCGACGCAGGCCAGCGCCCGCTCGGCCATCCGCCCGGCCAGCGCCGAGGTCGGCAGCGCCGACAACAGCTCAGCGGCCGTCGCCCGGACATTGCGGCTGCGGTCGCCCAGCGCAGCCTCCAGGAACGGCTCGTCGCCCACCGACAGCCCCACCCGCAAGGAGTCGAGGAACATCAACCGGTCCTCGGCCCGCTCGGTGCTCCACGTGGTCTCCAGCAGCCGCGGCCCGGCGGCCGCCTCGTGGGCCCGTACGAGGCCGAGCAGCGCGACCCGCTCCGCGAACAGCCCCTCCTGCCACAGCCGCTCCACCCCCACCGCGTCTTGTACGTCGGGCAGTTCGCCGGCGCCCCCGGAACCCCCGCGCAGTGCGAACCGCCAGTCCGGATTGAGCCGGGCCAGCCACAGCCCGCGCGTCCCGGCCAGGGCCAGCGCCTGCGGCCGGAGGTCGCTGCGGGCCCGCGCGACGTCCAGCAGCGCGGGCACGAGCGAGGCAGGCGCCCGGTACCCGTGCTGTCCGGCGGCGGCCAGCCACTGCGGCAGCAGCTCGGTCAGGTCCGGGGCGGCCCCCCGCCGCCCGCTGCCGCTGCCCGCACCGGCCCGGCCCGCCAACAGCTGCGCGAGCCGCCGCCGGGCCGGCTGCGGAGGCTCCGGCCGCGGGTCCCGCGGCGCGGGCTCGGGCAGCGGACCCGCCTCGGCGGGTCTGAGCCCGGCTCGGCGCCGCAGCGTCTGCACGGCCGCTGCCCCGAGCAGGGCTTCGGGACTGCCCCGGCGCCGCTCGGTGCCCAGCAGTGCGGCGCCCACCAGCTCGTCCCAGTTCTCGTCCTCGTAGGCCGTGTCCGTGGACCCGCTCGTGGCTCTGCCGGTCGCTCTGTCCGTCGCTGTTTCCGTGGTCGTGTTCACCGGATGCCCTCCCTCTTCCCTCGTGTGCCGTGCCGTGTGCGGGTGTTGGGCCGCTCCGGTCCCGCCCCCTCCGCGGGACCGGAGCCGCCCGGTCTGATTCCCCTGTGGCGCACACGACCGTGACTACGGCCTCAACTGGCGTGGTTGTCGTCCACGAAAGCCCCCCGGCTCAGTCGTTTCGAGTACGTCGGCGCCCCCGCGCCGCCGCTTTCCCCTGCGCCCGCTCAGCCCAGCACCACCGGCTCCGAGGAGTCCGGCTGCCAGGCCGTCAGCGGGGTGAATCCGCGGTGTCCGCACTCGCCGAACACCGTCAACGGGCCGCCCCCCGAAAGCGAGGCCAGCTGCCACAGCCCGGTCCCGGGTCGGCTCCCGGGCCCGGTCAGGGGCACGGGCAGGGCGGACGTCCCCTCAGCGTCCGCCAATTGCCATGCAGTCGTGCCCTGTTGCTCTCCCTGCCGTCCTCCCTGTTGTCCCCCCGGTATCGGAACCACCGGTCCGAGCACCACCGGCCAGGACTCCAGCCAGGGGTCCTCGCGCAGCGCAGCGCCGTACGCCTCGAGTGCCGCGCCCGTGCTCACGCCGGTCGGCGTGGTCCGGGACGGTGCTGCCGGCGCGAACCTCTCCCCGAGGTCCGCGCGCAGCCCGGCGGAGCCGGGCCGGAAGCGGGCTTCCGCCTCCAGCACCAGACCGACGGGCAGTGCCAGCCCCGGCGGTCGCCCGGGCGGGCCGAAGTCCAGGACCAGGGCCGGCCGCCCGCTCGCCAGCCCGCGCAGCCATATCCGGCGGGTGGTGAGACGGCCGTCCGGTGACGCCGTGTCGTACTGGGCCAGCACGAGCCAGTGGTCCCGTACGGCCTCGCCTTCCGTCCGGGGCTGCAGTCCCAGACGGCTGCGGACCGTCGCGGCCAGCGGTTCCGGCAGTGCGGAAACCCCGAGCCAGGCCCGGTCCAGCAGGTGCAGCAGCGCGGCCTCCTCCAGCATCCGGGCGGGCCAGCCGGTGCCGCAACTGGGTATCGTCCCCAACTCCCGCACCCGCGCGGCCAGTCCGGGGGCCTGGGCGTCGACCATGCGGGCGGCGGTCTCCTCCCAGGCCGCATATCCCGCCTGCTCCTGACCGGCGAGCCCGCCGCGCGCCAGGTCCGCGAGCCGCTGTTCCAGCTCGGTGACGCCCGCGCCTATCCGGGCCGCCCGCCGCTCGGCCCGCTTGCGGGCCCCTTCGGCGTCGGCCGGCCCGGCCCGTCCGGAGCGGTCGGCGGGGCGCGCGGCCTTCGCCGCCCGCTCCGTGAGCCACTCGTCGGCCCAGTCCGGAGCCTCGGCCGAGGTGCCGGACGCGGTGCCGGAGGTGGTGCCGGCCGGCGTGCCGAGCCCCTCCTCGGCCCAGAGCAGCAGCAGGCCCAGCGCGTGCTTGCACGGGAACTTCCGGCTCGGGCAGGAGCACTTGTACGCAGGCCCGGACAGGTCGACGACCGTCCGGTACGGCTTGCTGCCGCTGCCCTTGCACAACCCCCACACCGCACCGGAAGCGGAACCTCCGGTCTGTGACCACGGCCCCGCCCCGCCGAGTCTGGCCCCCGCCTTGCGTGAGGCATCGTCAGGAGCCAGAGCCAGTACCTGTTCCGCTGTCCAGCGGACCCCCTGCTCAGTCATGTGTTCCACCGTAGAGACCCCCACTGACAATCGCTCTGACCTGCAACAACACGTCTCCCGGGGCCCGTTGTCAGTGGTCGGGTGCATCGTGGTTCCAGCAGTCGTCGAGCGGCTGCGGAGCATTGGAGGGGGACCATGGCCACGACCGGGAACGAGACCACCGCAGAGGCGCTGCGACCGCACGCCGAAGACGCCTTCGCGCACGAACTGAAAGCCCTGGCGGCCGCAGACGACCGGCCCCGCCCGGCCCGCTGGAAACTCTCCCCGTGGGCCGTGGCGACGTACCTGCAGGGCGGCACGCTCGACGACGGCACCGTCATCACGCCCAAGTACGTGGGCCCGCGCCGGATCGTCGAAGTCGCCGTCACCACCCTCGCCACCGACCGCGCGCTGCTGCTCCTCGGCGTGCCCGGCACCGCCAAGACCTGGGTGTCCGAGCACCTCGCCGCCGCCGTCAGCGGAGACTCCACGCTCCTCGTCCAGGGCACCGCCGGCACCCCGGAGGAGGCCATCCGCTACGGCTGGAATTACGCCCGCCTCCTTGCCCACGGCCCGAGCCGCGAAGCGCTCGTACCGAGCCCGGTCATGCGGGCCATGGCCGAGGGCATGACCGCCCGCGTCGAGGAGCTCACCCGGATCCCGGCCGACGTCCAGGACACCCTCATCACCGTCCTGTCCGAGAAGACGCTCCCGATACCGGAGCTCGGCCAGGAGGTGCAGGCCGTGCGCGGCTTCAACCTCATCGCCACCGCCAACGACCGCGACCGCGGGGTCAACGAGCTCTCCAGCGCGCTGCGCAGGCGCTTCAACACCGTCGTCTTGCCGCTGCCCGCCACCGCCGACGCCGAGGTCGACATCGTCGCCCGCCGCGTCGACCAGATGGGCCGCGCCCTCGACCTCCCCGCCGCCCCGGAGGGCCTGGAGGAGATCCGCCGCGTCGTCACCGTCTTCCGCGAGCTGCGCGGCGGAGTCACCGACGACGGGCGTACGAAGATCAAATCGCCCAGCGGCACCCTGTCCACCGCCGAGGCCATATCGGTGGTCACGGGCGGCCTCGCCCTGGCGGCCCACTTCGGGGACGGCGTCCTGCGCCCCTCCGACGTGGCCGCGGGGATCCTCGGGGCCGTCGTCCGGGACCCGGCCGCCGACCAGGTCGTCTGGCAGGAGTACCTGGAGGCCGTGGTCCGCGAGCGCGACGGCTGGAAGGACTTCTACCGGGCCTGCCGGGAGGTGACGGCATGAGCCCGGGGACGAGGGATCCGGACGCCCCCACGGGCCCGCTGCTGCTCGGGATACGGCACCACGGGCCCGGCTCGGCCCGGGCGGTGCGCGCCGCGCTGGACGCGGCGCGGCCGGCAGCGGTGCTGATCGAGGGACCGCCGGAAGGGGACGCGCTGCTCCCGCTCGCCGCGGACCCGGGGATGCGGCCGCCCGTCGCCCTGCTCGCGCACGCGGCCGACGACCCGGGGCGGGCCGCCTTCTGGCCGCTGGCCGGCTTCTCCCCGGAATGGGCGGCCATCCGGTGGGCGCAGGAGCGGGACGTGCCGGTCCGCTTCATCGACCTGCCGGCGGCGCACTCGCTGGCCGTGGGGGAGGGAGCGGGGGACCAGGAGGGGGAGGCGGACCGGGAGGGCGAGGAGCACGGGGCGGCGCCCGGATCCGTACGGCTGGACCCGCTCGCCGTGCTGGCCGAGACCGCCGGGTACGAGGACCCCGAGCGGTGGTGGGAGGACGTCGTGGAGCACCGGGGCGGGGCCGGACCGGCCGCCGACCCGCTGGGCGTGTTCGAGGCGCTCGGGGAGGCCATGGGCGCCCTGCGCGAGGAGTACGGGGCGGGCGGCCATCACCGGGACCTGGTGCGCGAGGCGTACATGCGGCAGCGGATGCGGGCCGCGCGCCGGGAGTTCGGCGACGCCTACGCCGTGGTCTGCGGGGCCTGGCACGTCCCGGCGCTGCGGGCCAGGACCACCGCCGCCGCGGACAAGGCGCTCCTCACCGGGCTGTCCAAGGTCAAGGTGGAGACCACCTGGGTGCCCTGGACCCACCGGCGCCTCGCCCGGGCCGGAGGGTACGGCGCGGGCATCACCTCGCCCGGCTGGTACGCGCACCTCTTCGCGGCCCGGGACCGGCCCGTCGAGCGCTGGCTGACCAAGGTCGCGGGCCTGCTCCGCGAGGAGGACCGGCAGGTGTCCCCGGCCCACGTCATCGAAGCCGTCCGGCTCGCGGACACCCTGGCCGCGATGCGGGGCCGGCCGGTGCCGGGGCTGACGGAGACCCTGGAAGCGGTCCGGGCGGTGATGTGCGACGGCTCCGACATACCGCTCGCGCTGATCGAGGACCGGCTCGTCGTCGGGGACGTGCTCGGCGAAGTCCCCGACGCGGCGCCCGTCGTACCGCTCCAACGGGACCTGAACCGGCAGCAGCGCTCGCTGCGGCTCAAGCCCGAGGCGCAGGACCGGGAGCTGGAGCTCGACCTGCGCAAGGACACCGACGCGGCCAAGTCGCTGCTGCTGCACCGGCTGCGGCTGCTGGGCGTCGACTGGGGCGTCCCGACGGCCTCCCGGGGGAGCACGGGCACCTTCCGCGAGACCTGGCGCCTGCGCTGGGAGCCGGAGCTCGCGGTGCGGGTGGCCGAAGCCGGCATCTGGGGGACCACCGTCCTCGGGGCGGCCACCGCCAGGGCCGAGGCCGACGCGGCGGGCGCCGGGGAGCTGGGCGAGGTCACCGCCCTGGCGGAGCGGTGCCTGCTGGCCGGGCTCTCCGGGGCACTGCCCGCCGTACTGCGGGCCCTCGCGGACCGGGCCGCTCTGGACACCGATGTGGCGGGACTGGCCAAGGCGCTGCCCGCGCTGGCCCGTTCGCTGCGGTACGGCGACGTGCGCGGCACCGACGCGGCGGCGCTGGGGACGGTGGCGGCCGGGCTCGCGGAGCGGATATGCGTGGCGCTGCCGCCCGCCTGCGCGGCCGGGCTGGACGCCGACGCGGCGGAGGAACTGCGGGGGCACGTGGACGGCGTGCACGGTGCGATCGGGCTGCTGGAGGCACTGGACACGGACGGACTGCGGGAGCGCTGGGCAGCGGTGCTGCGGACGCTGGCCGGGCGGGACACCGTCCCCGGGCTGATACGCGGGCGGGCGGCGCGGCTGCTGCTCGACGACGGGCGGCTGCCGCCCGAGGAGACCGCGCGGCTGATGGGGCTCTCGCTGTCCCCGGCGTGCGCACCGGCCGACGCGGCGGGCTGGATCGAGGGGTTCGCGGGCGGGGGCTCGGGCGGCGGCACGCTGCTGGTGCACGACGAGCGGCTGCTGGCGCTGATCGACGGCTGGCTGGTGTCGGTGCCGGAGCGGGCGTTCATCGATGTCCTGCCGCTGCTGCGCAGGACCTTCGGGGGGTACGAGGCGGGGGTTCGGCGGAGCCTGGGGGAGCTGGTGCGGCGGGGGCCGGGCGGGGGCCCGGCCGGGGCGGGTCCGGGGGCGGCTGCGCCGGCCGGCTTCGGTCCTGAGCTGGACCCGGTCCGGGCGGATGCGGTGGTGGGCCTGGTCCGGCTGCTGCTGGCGGGGGCGCCGGGGTGAGGGGCCCTGGCGGGTCCGGGGCCGCGGCGGTCGGGGGTGGCCCGGGCCCGGCGTGGGCGGGCTGCGGTGGGCCGCTGCGCGGGGCGGAGTCCCCTACCCACCCTTCCACCGTTCCCCGGGCTTCGCCCGGACCCCTGCCGTGTGCGGCGCCGTGGCCGGGGGCCGGACCCCTGCGCCTCGAACGCCGGCGGGGCTGGGGGTGGCCGTGGTGGATGTGGGCGTGCGGCGCCGTTGCCGGGGGCCGCCCCCGGACCCCCGCTCCTCGAACGCCGGAGGGGCTGGATTCGCGGGAACGGTGGAAGGGCGGGTAGGGGAACTTCGCCCCGCGCAGCGGCAATGGGCGCAGCGGGGGCTTCGCCCCGCGCAGCGGCAAGGGTCGCAGCGGCATCGGTTGGCGGGGGCGGTCGGTATTGCTTCGAGAGTGAGGGGTGGGACGGGTGGCTGGTACGGAAGTGAGTGGCGGGGGCGCGGAGCGGTTGCGGCGGTGGCGGATGGTGCTCGGTGGGGGAGAGGGGGAGGGGACCGGGGTGGCGCTGAGCGGGGCGGACGCGGGGATGGATGCCGCGCTGGGGGCTCTGTACGGGAGTGACGGCGGCGGGGGGCGCAAGCGGGCCGGGGAGCGGTCGGCCGGGCTCGGGGGGTCCGCGCCCAACGTGGCGCGCTGGCTCGGGGACATCCGGACGTACTTCCCCACCTCCGTGGTGCAGGTCATGCAGCGGGACGCGATCCAGCGGCTCGGGCTGTCCGCCCTGCTGCTGGAGCCCGAGATGCTGGAGGCCGTGGAGCCGGACGTGCACCTCGTAGGCACCCTGCTCTCCCTCAACAAGGCCATGCCCGAGACCACCCGGGAGACCGCCCGCGCGGTCGTCCGCAAGGTGGTCGAGGAGTTGGAGAAGCGGCTCGCGAGCCGGACGAGGGCCACGCTGACGGGTGCGCTCGACCGGTCCGCGCGGATCAGCCGGCCGCGGCACGCGGACATCGACTGGGACCGGACCATCCGGGCGAACCTGAAGAACTACCTGCCCGAGTACCGGACCGTCGTCCCCGAGCGGCTGATCGGGTACGGCCGCGCCGCGCGGGCGGTGAAGAAGGAGGTCGTGCTGTGCATCGACCAGTCCGGTTCGATGGCGGCCTCCGTCGTCTACGCCTCCGTCTTCGGGGCGGTGCTGGCCTCGATGCGGTCGATCGCGACCCGGCTGGTCGTGTTCGACACCGCTGTCGTGGACCTGACCGATCTGCTCGACGATCCCGTCGACGTGCTCTTCGGCACCCAGCTCGGCGGCGGCACCGACATCAACCGCGCGCTCGCCTACTGCCAGTCGAAGATCACCCGCCCCGCCGACACCGTCGTCGTCCTCATCAGTGATCTCTACGAGGGGGGCATACGCGACGAGATGCTGAAGCGGGTCGCGGCGATGAAGGCGGCGGGGGTGGAGTTCGTGACGCTGCTCGCGCTGTCCGACGAGGGCGCGCCCGCCTACGACCGGGACCACGCCGCCGCCCTCGCCGCGCTCGGCGCACCGGCCTTCGCCTGTACGCCCGACCTGTTCCCGGAGGTGATGGCCGCGGCGCTGGAGAAGCGTCCCCTGCCCGTCCCGTGACCGGTCGGTCCGCTGCGGCGCCGCCCGCGCGGGGGCCCGCGGAGGAGGCCTCGCGGGGGTCGGTCATCGGCAGATCGCACGAAGATGCAGTTCAACCGTGAGGCGATCTGTGACAGGTATCACCGCTCAGGTGTGATCTGCGATTTAGGGACCTACGTCCCACGGGGATAACCTGCGGGACGGACATGCCGCGTCCACGGTCACCGTGTGCGCCTTCCTTGTGACAGCGCCGTCACGTTGCCCTCCGCGGCACGCCCACGCAGATAGCAGACAACCGCGAATCACTGCGAATCTTTAAAAAAGACAAGGGACGGACGCGCGTGGACCTGTTCGAGTACCAGGCGAGGGACCTCTTCGCCAAGCACGGTGTACCGGTGCTGGCCGGTGAAGTGATCGACACGCCTGAGGCAGCGCGAGCGGCCACCGAGCGGCTGGGCGGCAAGTCGGTCGTCAAGGCGCAGGTGAAGGTCGGCGGCCGCGGGAAGGCCGGCGGCGTCAAGCTCGCCGCCACCCCGGACGAGGCCGTCGCCCGTGCGACGGACATCCTCGGGATGGACATCAAGGGCCACACGGTCCACAAGGTGATGATCGCCGAGACGGCTCCGGAGATCCTGGAGGAGTACTACGTCTCGTACCTCCTCGACCGCACCAACCGCACCTTCCTGGCCATGGCCTCGGTCGCGGGCGGCATGGACATCGAGCAGGTCGCCGAGGAGACCCCGGAGAAGCTCGCCAAGGTCCCGGTGAACGCCAACGAGGGCGTGACCATCGAGAAGGCCCGCGAGATCGTCGCGCTGGCGCAGTTCCCGGCCGAGGTCGCCGAGAAGGTCGCCGAGGTCCTCGTGACCCTGTGGGCGACCTTCATCGCCGAGGACGCGCTCCTCGTCGAGGTCAACCCGCTCGCGAAGGTCGCCAACGGCGACGTCATCGCGCTCGACGGCAAGGTCTCGCTCGACGAGAACGCCGAGTTCCGCCAGCCGGGCCACGAGGAGTTCGTGGACCACGCTGCCGCGAACCCGCTCGAGGCCGCCGCCAAGGCGAAGAACCTCAACTACGTGAAGCTCGACGGCGAGGTCGGCATCATCGGCAACGGCGCGGGTCTCGTCATGAGCACCCTCGACGTCGTCGCGTACGCCGGCGAGAACCACGGCGGCGTCAAGCCCGCCAACTTCCTGGACATCGGCGGTGGCGCCTCCGCCGCCGTCATGGCCAACGGTCTCGAGATCATCCTCGGCGACCCGGACGTCAAGTCCGTCTTCGTCAACGTCTTCGGTGGCATCACCGCCTGTGACGAGGTCGCCAACGGCATCGTCCAGGCGCTGCAGCTGCTCGAGGACAAGGGCGAGGCGGTCACCAAGCCGCTCGTCGTCCGCCTCGACGGCAACAACGCCGAGCTGGGTCGCAAGATCCTCTCGGACGCCAACCACCCGCTGGTTCAGCGCGTGGACACCATGGACGGCGCGGCCGACAAGGCCGCCGAGCTCGCGGCTGCGAAGTAAGGGCAGAGGTCACAGACTCACATGGCTATCTTCCTCAACAAGGACAGCAAGGTCATCGTCCAGGGCATGACCGGTGCCACGGGCATGAAGCACACCAAGCTGATGCTGGCTGACGGCACCAACATCGTCGGCGGCGTGAACCCGCGCAAGGCCGGCACGACCGTCGACTTCGACGGCACCGAGGTCCCGGTCTTCGGCTCCGTCGCCGAGGCGATGGAGAAGACGGGCGCCAACGTCTCCGTCCTCTTCGTCCCGCCGGCGTTCGCCAAGTCCGCCGTGGTCGAGGCGATCGACGCCGAGATCCCGCTGGCCGTCGTCATCACCGAGGGCATCGCGGTGCACGACTCCGCCGCCTTCTGGTCGTACGCGACGTCCAAGGGCAACAAGACGCGGATCATCGGCCCGAACTGCCCGGGTCTGATCACCCCCGGCCAGTCCAACGCCGGCATCATCCCGGGCGACATCACCAAGCCCGGCCGCATCGGTCTCGTGTCCAAGTCGGGCACGCTGACCTACCAGATGATGTACGAGCTCCGTGACATCGGCTTCTCCTCCGCCGTCGGCATCGGTGGCGACCCGGTCATCGGCACCACGCACATCGACGCCCTGGAGGCGTTCGAGGCGGACCCCGACACCGACCTGATCGTCATGATCGGCGAGATCGGCGGCGACGCCGAGGAGCGGGCGGCGGACTTCATCGCGAAGAACGTCACCAAGCCGGTCGTCGGCTACGTCGCGGGCTTCACCGCCCCCGAGGGCAAGACCATGGGTCACGCCGGTGCGATCGTCTCCGGTTCTTCTGGTACCGCACAGGCCAAGAAGGAAGCCCTGGAGGCCGCGGGCGTGAAGGTCGGCAAGACGCCGACCGAGACCGCGAAGCTGGCGCGCGAGATCCTGAACGCCGCGCAGTAAGCAGCAAGCAGTAGGCAGCAAGAGGCAGGCAGTGAGCAGCCGCCTTCGGCTGTACGTGCAGACGGGCGTGGCCCGCACCCTGTGAGGGGTGC
>NZ_JBHWMB010000038.1:0-23131 GCF_042730015.1 Streptomyces sp. NPDC059957
TGGGAGAGTAGGACGCCGCCGAACAATCATTGTGGGAAAGCCCCGCACCAACCTCTTATGGGGTTCGGTGCGGGGCTTTTCTGCGTTTACGGACCGGTCCACGGGCTCCTGTAGGGTCAGGGGGCATCGTTCGACATTTCTACAGTCACAGTGGAGGCCCCCGGGTGGAGGTCCAGGAGACTCGGGTTCAGACTGACCGAATTTTCACCATTCCGAACATCCTGAGCATGGCTCGCCTCGCAGGCGTACCCCTGTTCCTGTGGCTGATCCTGGCCGAGCACGATGGCTGGGCTCTTGCCGTCCTCATGCTCAGCGGGATCAGCGACTACCTCGACGGGAAGCTGGCCCGGCGCTGGAATCAGATCAGCAGCCTCGGCCGGCTGCTGGATCCCGCCGCGGACCGGCTCTACATCCTGTCCACCCTCTTCGGTCTCACGTACCGCGAGATTCTGCCGCTCTGGCTCACCGGGGCGCTGCTCGCCCGCGAGCTGATGCTCCTGGTCATGGTCTGGATCCTGCGCCGGCACGGCTATCCGCCGCCCCAGGTCAACTTCCTCGGCAAGGCCGCGACCTTCAACCTGATGTACGCGTTCCCCTTCCTCCTGGTGAGCACCTGGACGGGCTGGTTGGCCTGGATGGGGTCAGTTTTCGGATGGGCGTTCGCCGGATGGGGTACAACCCTCTATTGGTGGGCAGGAGTCCTTTACGTGGTACAAGTCCGCCGGCTCGTGAAGGCGGACAACACGGCCGATTGAGCTCGCTCGGCGCCTGACTGACGCGGGGGAGTGGTCCAGTCACCGTCCGGGACGGGTGAGGTCGGCGATACGCCGTCTCTCAAGGAGGACTCTTCCGACATGAAGGCCGTCGTGATGGCTGGTGGCGAAGGCACTCGGCTTCGCCCCATGACCTCAAGCATGCCCAAGCCGCTCCTGCCGGTGGCGAACCGGCCGATCATGGAGCACGTGCTCAGGCTGCTCAAGCGGCATGGGCTCAACGAAACCGTGGTCACCGTGCAGTTCCTGGCGTCGCTCGTCAGGAACTACTTCGGTGACGGCGAGGAGCTCGGAATGGAGCTCACCTATGCCAACGAGGAGAAGCCACTCGGGACCGCCGGCAGCGTGAAGAACGCCGAGGAGGCTCTGAAGGACGACACCTTCCTCGTCATCTCCGGCGACGCGCTCACCGACTTCGACCTGACCGACCTGATCCGTTTCCACAAGGAGAAGGGCGGGCTCGTCACCGTGTGCCTGACCCGGGTGCCGAACCCGCTGGAGTTCGGCATCACCATCGTGGACGAGGAAGGCAAGGTCGAGCGCTTCCTGGAGAAGCCGACCTGGGGCCAGGTGTTCTCGGACACCATCAACACCGGCATCTACGTCATGGAGCCGGAGATCTTCGACTACGTGGACGCGGACGTCTCCGTGGACTGGTCCGGCGACGTCTTCCCGCAGCTGATGAAGGAAGGCCGGCCCATCTACGGCTACGTCGCCGAGGGCTACTGGGAGGACGTCGGCACCCACGAGAGCTACGTCAAGGCCCAGGCCGACGTACTCGAGGGCAAGGTCCAGGTCGACATGGACGGCTTCGAGATCTCCCCCGGCGTGTGGATCGCCGAAGGGGCCGAGGTGAGCCCCGACGCGGTGCTCCGCGGACCGCTGTACATCGGGGACTACGCCAAGGTCGAGGCCGGCGTGGAGATCCGCGAGCACACCGTCATCGGATCGAACGTCGTCGTGAAGAGCGGTGCGTTCCTGCACAAGGCCGTCGTGCACGACAACGTGTACATCGGGCCGCACAGCAACCTCCGCGGCTGTGTCATCGGCAAGAACACCGACATCATGCGGGCCGCCCGGATCGAGGACGGGGCCGTCATCGGAGACGAGTGCCTCGTCGGCGAGGAATCGATCATCCAGGGGAACGTCCGGGTCTACCCCTTCAAGACGATCGAGGCGGGCGCCTTCGTCAACACCTCGGTCATCTGGGAGTCCCGGGGGCAGGCACATCTGTTCGGCGCGCGCGGGGTCACCGGGATCCTGAATGTGGAGATCACCCCGGAGCTGGTGGTCCGGCTGGCCGGTGCCTATGCGACGACCCTGAAGAAGGGCGCGACGGTCACCACCGCCCGCGACCACTCCCGAGGCGCGCGAGCGCTCAAGAGGGCCGTGATCTCGGCGCTCCAGGCCAGCGCCATCAACGTCCGGGACCTGGAGAACGTACCGCTGCCCGTGGCGCGGCAGCAGACCGCGCGCGGCAGCGCCGGCGGGATCGTGCTTCGGACCTCGCCGGGAGTGCCCGACTCGGTCGACATCATGTTCCTCGACGAGCGGGGGGCCGACCTCTCGCTTCAGCAGCAGCGCAAACTCGACCGGGTCTACGCGCGCCAGGAGTACCGCCGGGCGTTCCCCGGCGAGATCGGCGACCTGCAGTTCCCGGGAAGCGTCTTCGACGCCTACACCGGTTCGCTGCTGCGGCGCGTGGACACCACCGGGGTCGCGGACTCCGGGCTGAAGGTGGTCGTGGACGCCTCCAACGGCAGCGCCGGGCTGGTGCTGCCCAGCCTGCTGGGCCGGCTCGGGGTGGACGCGCTCACCGTCAATCCCGGGCTCGACGAGACCAGGCCCACGGAGACCGCCGAATCGCGCCGTGCGGGGCTCGTGCGGCTCGGCGAGATCGTGGCGTCCTCGCGGGCCGCCTTCGGAGTGCGCTTCGACCCGGTGGGCGAGCGGATCTCCCTGGTGGACGAGCGCGGCCGGATCATCGAGGACGACCGGGCGCTGCTGGTGCTGCTCGACCTGGTGGCTGCCGAGAAGCGCAGCGGCAAGGTGGCGCTCCCCGTGACCACGACCCGGATCGCCGAGCAGGTGGCGGCGTACCACGGCACCCAGGTGGAGTGGACGACGACCTCGCCCGACGATCTGACCCGGGTGGGCCGGGCGGAGAACACCATCTTCGGCGGCGACGGGCGGGGCGGGTTCATCGTCCCGGAGTTCAGCAGCGTCTTCGACGGGTCGGCCGCCTTTGTGCAGTTGATCGGGCTGGTGGCGCGGACTCAGCTCACGCTGAGCCAGATCGATGCCCGGATTCCGCGGGCGCACGTGCTCAAGCGGGACGTGCCGACCCCGTGGGCGGTGAAGGGGCTCGTCATGCGGCGGGTCGTGGAGGCGGCCGGGGACCGGCAGGTGGACACCACCGACGGGGTGCGGGTCGTGGAGGCCGACGGGCGGTGGGCCCTGGTGCTGCCGGACCCCGCGGAGGCGGTCACCCACCTGTGGGCCGAGGGACCCGACGACGAGTCCGCGCAGGCGCTGCTGGACGGCTGGGCAGCGGTGGTGGACGGCGCCGGGCACTGAGTACCCCGCACGGGATGGCGTAGGCCGGAACGCGGCGGCGCAGGGCCGGAAGTCCGGTGGGGCGGGCGGGGCGAAGGTCCCGTCCCGTCCACCGGGCGTCCGCATTCGGTGGGAGCGGCGCCGACATGCGACGATGTGCGGCATGTCGCAGCCGCCCCACAACCGCAGTTCGGCACCTCCGGCGCGGCCGGACGCTTCCATGTCGCTGCTGACGCACGTGATGGACCACTCCCTCGACGAGGGCTACGCGGAGGCTTCGGCCCGGCGCGAGGCCGAGGGCACGTCCGGCCTGCCGCGGACCCTGAAGGCCAAACTGGGTCTCGCCGCCGGGCTGGTGCTCGCCGCCATGGTCGTCACCCTGGGTGCCGCGCAGGCGCGGGCGACCGCGCCGGTGCTGGCCAAGGAGCGTCAGGAACTCATCGACCGGGTCGAGCGGGCCGACGCGCACGCGGACGGTCTGGAGCGGGACATCGAGGGGCTGCGGGACACCGTCGCCGCCCGGCAGCGCGAGGCGCTCAAGCAGCACGGCGGCGAACAGGGCCAGCTCGTGGCGCTGCTGTCCGGGGCCACCGAGGTGCACGGGCCCGGGATCAAGCTGACCGTGGACGACGCGAAGGGCTCGACGACCGGAAACGGCTCCAATCCGCGCGAGAGCGCCGGATTCTCGGACACCGGGCGGCTCCGCGACCGCGATATGCAGAAGATCGTCAACGGGCTGTGGCAGTCGGGGGCGGAAGCGATCTCGATCAACGGGCAGCGGCTGACGTCCCTCTCGGCGATCCGGGCCGCGGGTGACGCGATACTGGTCGACAACAGGCCGCTGGTGCCGCCGTACGAAGTGCTGGCGATCGGCGACAAGAAGCGCCTCGGGACCGCGTTCCAGGACTCCGCGGACGGCCAGTACCTGCACGTGCTGCAGGAGAACTACGGCATCCGCTACTCCTTGTCGTCCGAGGCCGAGGTGCGTCTTCCGGCCGCGTCGAGCCTGACCGTACGTACGGCTACAGCAGCAGAGCAGCAGAAGGGTGCATCGTGATCGCGGTACTGGGCCTCGTGGTCGGAGTGGTGGTCGGACTTCTCGTCCGGCCCGAAGTGCCGGCCGTGGTGGAGCCTTATCTGCCGATCGCCGTGGTCGCGGCGCTGGACGCGGTGTTCGGAGGCCTGCGCGCGATGCTGGACGGCATCTTCGTGGACAAGGTCTTCGTGGTGTCGTTCCTGTCGAACGTGGTCGTGGCGGCGCTGATCGTCTTCCTCGGCGACAAGCTGGGGGTCGGCTCGCAGCTGTCCACGGGTGTGGTCGTCGTCCTCGGCATCCGCATCTTCTCCAACGCCGCGGCCATCCGCCGGCACGTGTTCCGGGCGTGAGGCCGATGAGTACGAACGACACCCCGCCCGAGGACCCCGGGGCCGCGGCACAGCGGCCGAAGGCACAGCCTCCGCTGGAACCGCCGGCCGGGCCCGTGGCCGAGGAGCGGGGCCGGGAGGAGAGCGCAGACGCGCCGACCGGGTACGCGCCGAACGGGACCGGGGAGAGCGGGCCCGAGCAGACCGGCCGGCAGCGGCTGGCGGCCGGTCTGTGGCCGCCGCGGGTGAGCCGTGCCCAACTGATCGTCGCGGTGCTGCTGTTCGTCCTGGGGCTCGGTCTGGCCATCCAGGTACGGTCGAACAGCGACTCCAGCGCACTGCGCGGAGCCCGTCAGGAGGACCTCGTACGGATCCTCGACGAGCTCGACGGGCGGACCAAGCGGCTGGAGGACGAGAAGCAGACGCTCGACGACCAGCGTCGGGAGCTCGAGAGCAGTTCCAACCAGGCCGAGGAGGCCCGGAAGCAGACTGTGGAGAAGGAACGCCAACTCGGGATCCTGGCCGGTACGGTGGCCGCGCAAGGGCCGGGGATCGTGCTGAAGATCACGGACCCCAAGGGCCAGGTGCAGTCGGACAAGCTGCTGGACACCCTCCAGGAGCTGCGGGCGGCCGGGGCCGAGGCGATCCAGATCAACGGGGTGCGGATCGTGGCGGACTCGTACTTCTCGGACGAGGAGGACGGGGTCGCGATCGACGGTAAGAAGATCACACAGCCCTATGAGTTCAAGGTGATCGGCAAGCCGCAGGATCTGGAGCCGGCGCTCAACATTCCCGGTGGCGTCGTCCAGTCGCTGGAGAAGGAGCAGGCGGTCGTCACCGTCACACGTCCGGCGAAGATCGTTGTGGATGCCTTGCGGGCTGCGAAGCAGCCTGACTACGCTCGGTCGTCATCGTCGTGATGCGGGAGGTGCGGGAGACCGGCTCACGCGGGCGAATGCCTGCGGGGGGTCGACGCACCGAAGTCGCGGTGCGTGGTGGAAACTGTCTGATGGTTACGGACGTTGTAAGTATGTCCGGGTCGGCAGGTGTTGCATTCGGAGTTCGTCCTGCCCCACGGGCGGGTCTGTTTCGGTCAAGGGGAATCGCCCGTGAAGTTGTTTGAGAAGTTGTTCGGCAAGAAGAACCGCGAGGAAAGCGGTGCGGCGAGGCACCGCGCGGGGCACGGAGACGTGGAAGGGCAGGGCGACCGGCCGCTCTTCCGCGACGAGGTCGCCGGAGCGGGTGACATTTCGGGCGCACACGGCGCGTCGACTGTTGACCCTGCCGGTACCGGACGCATAGGTTTCGGTGAACCATCAACCTCAAGTACGGGTGGAGGGTTTGCCCCCGACCCGTATGCCACCAATGCCTCCGCGGGGCAGCCGCGGCGCGAGGAGCCGTCCATGTCGGCCGAGCAGATTTGCAGCAGGTGCGGGCACCGCAGCGATGCGGCGAGCCGGTTCTGCTCCAACTGCGGGGCGCCGCTGCGGGCGGGTCTGACGCCGGAGCGTGCCTCGGAGACCACGTCCACCATCTCGATCTCGGGCCTGGAGGCCTACGAGGCCGAGGTGTCGGGACAGACGCACGTGTCGTCCTCGCTGTCCCCCGAGGCCCAGGCCGCGGTGGAAGCGCTGCCCCCGGGTTCCGCCCTGCTGATCGTGCGGCGCGGCCCCAACTCCGGCAGCCGGTTCCTCCTGGACGGCGAGCTGACGACCGCCGGCCGGCACCCGCAGAGCGACATCTTCCTGGACGACGTCACCGTCTCCCGGCGCCATGTCGAGTTCCGCAGGAGCCACGACGGTTTCACCGTCTCCGACGTCGGCAGCCTCAACGGCACGTACGTGAACCGTGAACCGATCGACTCCGTCGCCCTGCACAACGGCGACGAGGTGCAGATCGGCAAGTACCGGCTGGTCTTCTACGCGAGCCTGCGGGGGCACTGACCCTTCAAGGGAAGGTCCCATGCTGCGTATCCCGGCAGGCGGTGCCGCCAAGAGCGGCACCGCCACCGCCGCCTCCTCGGGCGTGCGGCTGGTGAGCATCGGAACGGTGCTCACGATGCTGCGTGACGAGTTCCCCGAAGTCACGATCTCGAAGATCCGTTTCCTGGAGGCGGAAGGGCTCGTCGAGCCCCGGCGCACACCTTCCGGATATCGCAAGTTCAGCACCGACGACGTGGAGCGTCTCGCCCACGTCCTGCGGCTCCAGCGCGACCACTACCTTCCGTTGAAGGTCATCCGCGAGCAGCTCGACGCGCTCGCGCGGGGTGAGCAGATCCGTATCCCGGCGCCCACGGCGCACGGGGAGTCCGTCGACCCCTCGAGCCCCGTCGCCCTCTACGGCGAGGTGGGCCGGGAGCGGCCGACCGTGGCCCGGGTGGGCCGGGCCGAGCTGATCGCCGCCGCGGAGGTGGACGAGGTCCAGCTCGTGGAGTGGGAGTCCTACGGGCTCATCGCGGAGGCGCCCGGCGGCGGTTTCGACGCCGAGGCCGTCACCGTGGCCCGTCTGGTGGCCGATCTCGGCCGATTCGGTCTGGAGCCGCGCCACCTGCGGGCGATGAAGGCCGCCGCCGACCGGGAGGCCGGTTTGGTGGAGCAGGTCGTCTCGCCGCTGCGCCGACATCGCAATCCGCAGACCAGGGCCCATGCCGAGGCCACCCTGAAGGAGCTCGCGGGGCTCTCCGTACGGCTGCACGAGGCCCTCGTACAAACAGCTCTCGGCGTGCGGCTGCACTGACGGCTGCACTGATCCGGAGGGGTTTTCGGGACGACTTCGGGTGACTTCGCCGGGGCTTCGGGGCAGGCTTGGGGGAGCCCGACTACCCAAACCTGCCGGGCAGGTCCTAGGGTTGCTGTGTGAACGAGCTCGACGTTGTGGGTGTCCGGGTGGAAATGCCCTCGAACCAACCGATCGTGCTCCTGCGTGAAGTGGGAGGCGACCGGTACCTCCCCATCTGGATCGGACCAGGGGAGGCGACCGCCATTGCCTTCGCGCAGCAGGGCATGGCCCCTGCCCGGCCGCTGACACACGACCTTTTCAAGGACGTGCTGGAAGCGATCGGCGAGGAGCTCACCGAAGTCCGCATCACGGATCTGCGGGAGGGCGTTTTCTACGCGGAGCTGGTCTTCGCCAGCGGAGTCGAGGTGAGCGCGCGGCCCTCCGACGCCATAGCGCTCGCCCTGCGGACCGGGACGCCGATCTACGGCAGCGACGGCGTGCTCGACGACGCCGGAATCGCGATCCCGGACGAGCAGGAGGACGAGGTGGAGAAGTTCCGCGAGTTCCTCGACCAGATCTCGCCAGAGGACTTCGGTACCGGCCCGCAGTGAGGCGCGGGTCGCGCCGTCCTCCCGGATATTTCAGCCCATTCGAGTAGCCTTTCCCCGCAATGGGGTACGGGAAACCACTCTCAGGGTGATTATCACTCGGCGTGCCGAGTGTGGCGATCGTTGACGCACCCCTGGTGACTGCCTACCTTCAAGGTGGCAGGTCAAGGACGGAGGGTCGGCGTGAGAGTCACGGGCGACGGTATGACCGGGGGCATCCCCGCACGGAGTGACGGTGGGCCGTACCCGCTGCACGGTGGTGCGGTGAACTCCGCGCGCCGTCAGCCGGAGCCCGCGCCGGTCGGTTCGATGGGGCCGGTGGGGCCCCAGGGCGGCGAGTCCGCACCCGAGCAGGTCGGATACCGAGGGCCGACGGCGTGTGCCGCGGCCGGCATCACGTACCGGCAGCTCGACTACTGGGCACGGACCGGGCTGGTGGAGCCCACGGTGCGTCCCGCCTACGGGTCGGGGACGCAGCGCCTCTACAGCTTCCGGGACGTGGTCGTCCTCAAGATCGTGAAGCGCTTCCTGGACACCGGGGTGGCGTTGCAGAACATCCGCACCGCCGTGCAGCACCTGCGTGACCGCGGTTTCTCGGACCTGGAGCGGATGACGCTGATGAGCGACGGCGCCACCGTGTACGAGTGCACCTCGCCGGATCAGGTCGTCAGCCTGCTCCAGGGCGGCCAGGGAGTCTTCGGCATCGCCGTGGGCGTGGTCTGGCGCGATGTCGAGAACGCGCTGTCGCAGCTGCACGGGGAGCGCGTGGACACGGGCGAGACGGTGGTCGGGCACAACCCGGCCGATGAGCTGGCCGCCCGGAGGAACCGGGCCGTCTGAGGCGGAGCGCGAGGGCTGAGGCGGAGCGCGGGCGCGAAGGCGCGAGGGCTGGGGGGACGGGCCGGGTGGTCCGTCCGGCTCGCCTGGCTCGGGTGCGGGCCGATTGTCAGTGGTGTAGGGCAGCATCGGGGCTGTGAGAGCCGCGCCGACCATCCTGCACCTGGACATGGACGCCTTCTACGCCTCCGTGGAGCAGGCGTCGAAGCCGAGCCTGCGCGGCAAGGCCGTCATCGTCGGCGGGCTCGGGCCGCGCGGGGTCGTGGCCACCGCCTCCTACGAGGCCAGGCGGTTCGGTGTGCATTCGGCCATGCCGATGGCCCAGGCGCGGAGGCTCTGTCCGAACGGCGCGTGCCTGGTTCCGCGCTTCAGCCTGTACCGCGAGGTCAGCGACACGGTCATGGCGATGCTCCGGGAGCTGTCCCCCCTCGTGGAGCCGCTCAGCCTGGACGAGGCCTTCGTGGACCTCGAGGCGGGCGGCGTCGCCTTCGACGCGGAGACCGCGCGGGCCGTTGGCGAGCGGCTGAGGGCCGACATCGCCGCCGCGACCGGGCTGAGCGGGTCGGTGGGGCTCGCGGGGTCCAAGATGCTCGCCAAAGTCGCCTCCGAGGAAGCCAAGCCGGCCGGGCTGCTGCTGATCGAGGTCGGCACGGAGCGGGCGCACCTCGCACCCATGTCGGTACGGACCCTGCCCGGGGTGGGGCCGGCCACGGGGGAGCACCTGCGGAGGGCCGGGATCACCACGGTGGGGGAGCTGGCGGAGGCCGGCGAGGACGAACTGGTCCGGATGGTGGGGCGCTCGCACGGGGTCGGGCTGTACCGGATGGCGTTCGGAGTGGACGAGAGGCCGGTGGTCGCCGAGCGCGATGCGAAGTCCGTGTCGGTGGAGGACACCTTCGACGTGGACCTGCACGACCGGGTGCGGATCCGCAACGAGGTGCACCGGCTCTCCGACCGGTGCGTGGAGCGGCTGCGCGGGTCGGGGCACTCGGGGCGGACCATCGTGCTCAAGGTTCGGCGGTACGACTTCTCCACGCTGACCCGCTCCGAGACCCTGCGCGGGCCCACGGACGACCCCGCGGTGGTGCGGGAGGCGGCGGCGCGGCTGCTGGAGGCCGTGGACACCACGGGCGGGGTGCGGCTGCTGGGGGTGGGGGTGACGGGGCTGGCGGACTACACGCAGGAGGACCTGTTCGCCTTCGCCGACGCGATGGCTGCGCGGGCGGAGGTGGGTGGCGGCGGCGCCGCTTCCGGGGGCGAGGGGGATGCCCTTGCTGTTGCCGCGGGGGCGGGGCGGCAGGCTGCCGACGCCGGCGGGGGGCCGGAGGTACCGGGGCCGGCCCTGGGCGAGGGTGCCGAGCGGGGGCCCCGGCCCGGGCCGGACGAGGGTGCCGGGCAGGGCCGGGGCGGGGCCGCTGACGCCCTCGCCGCCGGGGCGGGGCCGGACGTGGGCGCCGGGCAGAGTCAGGCTGCCGGGCATGAGCTGGACCAAGGGCAGAGCCAGGGGGCTGGGGCAGGGCAGCTTGAGGCTGCTGGGCAGGATCAGGTCTCCCAGCAGGGTCAGGGGCGGGGGGCTGGGCACGGGCAGGGGGAGGTCGCCGGGCCGGCGCAGGGGGCCGTGCAGGGGCAGGGGGCTGCGCCGGCGCTCGGGGGTGCGGGCGGTGTCGACGGTGTGGTTGAGCGGCGGTGGGCGGCCGGGAGCGATGTGCGGCATGCGGAGTACGGGCCCGGGTGGGTGCAGGGCAGTGGGGTCGGGCGGGTGACCGTACGGTTCGAGCAGCCCGGATCCGAGCCGGGGCGGGTGCGGACGTTCCTGGTGGACGACCCCGAGCTGGAGCCGTCCGATCCGATGCCGCTGGTCGGGGACCGGGTCGTGGGGGTCGGGGGCTCGACGGCTCTGGAGTGAGGCCGGCTGCGGGGCCACGCTGTCTCGCCGCGCCGCGCCGCGCCGCGCCTGGCCTGGCCTGGCCTGGCCTGGCCTGGCCTGGCCTGGCCTGGCTGGGCCGGGCTGGGTGTCCGGGTGTGCCCGGGGACTGTTTGCCGCTGCCGCTGCCGCTGCCGCTGCCGCTGCCGCTGCCGCTGCCGCTGCCGCTGCCGCTGCCGCTGCCGCTGCCGCTGCCGCTGCCGCTGCCGGGACTGCTGGGCCCGGGCCCGGGCCGGGGGCGTCCCTGTGCTGTCCCCGGCGCCCCGCGTTCAGCCACCGCGCCCCCGGAGCGAGAGCCCCGGGTCAGGGGCCTGGGGGCCGGGCAGCAAGCCGCTGCCTCGCAAGGTCCCCGCTGCCTGCTATCGGCCGGCCGGGCGCCGTGAGAGGTGTCGAGTGCCTGCAATCCGCTGCCTGTGGGGAGGTGCCGGGGCCGCCGGGCCGGGGTTGGCGGTGTCCCTGTGCCGTCCCCGGCGCCCGCCTCCAGCCGCTGCGCCCTGCAGCGAGAGCTCTGGGGCCAGGGGCGTGGGGGCTGGGCAGCCAGCCGCTGCCTGGTGCTGGTGCCCGGGGCGGGATCTCCGCTGCCTAATGCCGACCCGTCGGGTATCACCGGGTGCTGCGCGTACGCGCGCTGCTGGGTGGCGGCTGCCCCGTGAGGGCATTGAGTACCCGCTGCCCGCTGCCCGCTGCCCGCTGCCCGCTGCCCGCTGCCCGCTGCCCGCTGCCCGCTGCCCGCTGCCCGGTGGCCGGGGGCCGGTGTGCGTCGGGTGGCGGTCGCCGCTGTCGTGGGCGCGGCTGGAGCGCGTTGTCTGCCGGTGGGTGGTCGGGTGGGCAGCGGGTGTGGGGGTCAGGGGGTGTCGGGGGATTTGTGGCCGAAGTCGTGCTGGAAGTCGGACGGGAGGGCCAGGTCCAGGCCGTAGTGGTGGTAGAGCTGCAGCTCCTGTTCGGGGGAGAGGTGGCGGCCGACTCCGAAGTCGGGGGCGTCCTTGATGAGGGAGCGTTCGAAGGGCACGCGCAGGGTGTCGCCCACCATCTCGCTGGGCTCCAGCGGGACGAAGGCGTCCCGGCTGAAGAGTCCGGTGCGTACGGCGGCCCATTCCGGGACGCCCGTGGCGTCGTCGAGGTAGACCTCGTCGACGGTGCCGATCTTGGTGCCATTGCGGTCGAACGCCTTGCGGCCGATCAGGCTGCGGGGATCGATGTCGGTCTGCACGGTCCGGTCCCTCCATTTGGGCGTAAATCCTCCGTAAGCACTACAAAAGTGCATTTCCGGAGAGGGGGCCACTCGAGGGAGGTGCCCAGATCCTCGCTGGTAGGCTGGGTGACGGCTGTTGACCCTGTGCGGGAGAGTCCTCCGAGTGAGTGAGACGGAGGCGCCGAAGGAGCAAATCCTCCCCGGAATCTCTCAGGCATACGTACCGCACGTGGTGAGGCCACTCTGGAAAGCAGGTGTGGGTACCGGGCGCGCAGTGCCGGTCCCTCTCCTCACCGACGGTGAAAGCCGGATCTCGTGGGCGATCCCCGCGCGGCCCGGTGAAGCTCTCAGGTTGTGATGACAGAGGGGGAGGCCGTCCGGGTGCCCGCGCCGTGGTGCCCCTCGCAGGTCGTACGACCAGGAGGCCTCCGTACATGACCGCCAACCGCATTTCGCTCTCCCAGCTGGAGCGAGGCATCCCCTTCGAGCAGCGCCACATCGGCCCGGATGCCGAGGCGCAGGCGAAGATGCTCGCTCAGGTGGGCTACGGCTCCCTCGACGAGCTCACCGCCGCCGCGGTGCCGGATGTGATCAAGACCACTGCCGCGCTGAACCTGCCCGAGGCGCGGACCGAGGCCGAGGTGCTCGCCGAGCTGCGTCAGCTCGCCGACCGCAACCAGGTCCTCTCGTCCATGATCGGGCTGGGTTACTACGGCACCTTCACGCCGCCGGTGATCCTGCGCAACGTCATGGAGAACCCGTCCTGGTACACGGCGTACACGCCCTACCAGCCGGAGATCTCCCAGGGCCGCCTCGAGGCCCTGCTGAACTTCCAGACCGTCGTCGCCGAGCTGACCGGCCTGCCGACCTCCGGTGCCTCCCTGCTCGACGAGGGCACCGCGGCCGCCGAGGCCATGACCCTGGCCCGCCGCGTGGGCAAGGCCAAGGGCAACGTCTTCCTCGTCGACGCCGACGCGCTGCCGCAGACCATCGCGGTGATCCAGACCCGTGCCGAGCCGATCGGCATCGAGGTCGTCGTCGCGGACCTGTCCGAGGGGATTCCGGCCGAGATCGCCGAGCGCGGCGTCTACGGCGTGCTCGTGCAGTACCCGGGTGCCTCCGGCGCCGTGCGGGAGATCAAGCCGGTCATCGAGCAGGCGCACGCGCTCGGCGCGATCGTCGCCGTCTCCGCGGACCTGCTCGCCCTGACCCTGCTGACCTCCCCGGGTGAGCTGGGCGCGGACATCGCGGTCGGCACCACCCAGCGCTTCGGCGTCCCGATGGGCTTCGGCGGACCGCACGCCGGCTACATGGCCGTCCAGGCCAAGCACGCCCGCTCGCTGCCCGGCCGCCTCGTCGGCGTCTCCGTGGACGCGGACGGCAACAAGGCCTACCGTCTGGCGCTGCAGACCCGTGAGCAGCACATCCGCCGCGAGAAGGCCACCAGCAACATCTGCACCGCGCAGGTGCTCCTCGCCGTCATGGCCGGCATGTACGCCGTCTACCACGGCCCGGACGGGCTGCGGACGATCGCCCGCCGCACCCACCGCTACGCTGCCCTGCTCGCCGCCGGTCTGACGGCCGGCGGGGTCGAGGTCGTGCACGGCGCCTACTTCGACACCATCACCGCGCGGGTCCCGGGCCGGGCCGCCGAGGTCGTGTCCGCGGCCCGCGAGGGCGGGGTCAACCTCTACCAGGTCGACGCCGACCTGGTCTCCGCCGCCTGTGACGAGACCACCCTGCGCGCCGACGTCGAAGCGGTGTGGGCGGCCTTCGGGGTCACCGCCGACCTGGAGGCGCTCGACGCCACCACGGCCGACGCGCTTCCCGAGGGGCTGCTGCGCGCGGACGCGTACCTGACCCACCCGGTCTTCCACCAGCACCGGTCCGAGACGGCGATGCTGCGCTACCTGCGCAAGCTCTCGGACAAGGACTACGCGCTGGACCGCGGCATGATCCCGCTGGGCTCCTGCACCATGAAGCTCAACGCGACCACCGAAATGGAGTCGGTCACCTGGCCGGAATTCGGCCAGTTGCACCCGTTCGCCCCGGTCGAGCAGGCCGAGGGGTACCTCACGCTCATCACCGAGCTGGAGGAACGTCTCTGCGAGGTCACCGGCTACGACAAGGTCTCCATTCAGCCGAACGCCGGCTCCCAGGGTGAGCTCGCCGGCCTGCTGGCCGTCCGCGCCTACCACCGGGCGAACGGCAACGAGCAGCGCACCGTCTGTCTCATCCCGTCCTCCGCGCACGGCACCAACGCCGCGAGCGCCGTGATGGCCGGCATGAAGGTGGTCGTGGTCAAGACCGCCGACGACGGCGAGGTGGACGCGGACGACCTGCGCGCCAAGATCGAGCAGTACCGCGACGAGCTCGCCGTGCTGATGATCACGTACCCCTCCACGCACGGTGTGTTCGAGGAGCACGTCGCCGACATCTGCGCCCAGGTGCACGACGCCGGCGGCCAGGTCTACGTGGACGGTGCCAACCTCAACGCCCTGGTGGGCCTGGCCAAGCCGGGTCACTTCGGCGGCGACGTCTCGCACCTGAACCTGCACAAGACCTTCTGCATCCCGCACGGCGGCGGCGGCCCGGGCGTCGGCCCGGTCGGTGTCCGGGCGCACCTGGCCCCGTACCTGCCCAACCACCCGCTGCAGCCGACCGCCGGTCCGGAGACGGGCGTCGGCCCGATCTCGGCCGCTCCGTGGGGCTCGGCGGGCATTCTGCCGATCTCCTGGTCGTACGTGCGCCTGATGGGCGGCGAGGGCCTCAAGCGCGCCACCCAGGTGGCGGTGCTCGGCGCCAACTACATCGCCAAGCGCCTGGAGCCGCACTACCCGGTGCTCTACACCGGCCCGGGCAACCTGGTCGCGCACGAGTGCATCATCGACATGCGCCCCCTGTCGAAGGCGACGGGCGTGAGCATCGACGACATCGCCAAGCGCCTGATCGACTACGGGTTCCACGCGCCGACCATGTCCTTCCCGGTCGCCGGCACGCTCATGATCGAGCCGACGGAGTCCGAGGACCTCGCCGAGATCGACCGTTTCTGCGACGCGATGATCGCCATCCGCGCCGAGATCGAGCGGGTCGCGGGCGGCGAGTGGCCGGTGGACGACAACCCGCTGGCCAACTCCCCGCACACGGCGGCGGCGCTGGGCGGCGAGTGGAACCACCCGTACACCCGCGACGAGGCCGTCTTCCCGGGCGGGGTGTCGGCCGCGGAGAAGTACTGGCCGCCGGTGCGCCGCATCGACGGTGCCTTCGGCGACCGGAACCTGGTGTGCTCCTGCCCGCCGCTGGACGAGTACGACAACTGATCCGGTGGCGTGACGAAGTGACGTGACGAAGGGGCCGGTCCGGGAGTTCGCTCCTGGGCCGGCCCCTTTCGTTCGCGTCGTCGGCTAGGCCGCCTTCATCACCTGCGTCGCCGCGAGCACGCGGTGCGGGGCGATGATCTGGCCGTCCGGCAGCAGCTCACCGGTGTCCTCGAACAGCAGGACGCCGTTGCACAGCAGGCTCCAGCCCTGTTCCGGGTGAACGGCCACGGGGTGCGCGGCCTCCCGGTCGGCGGAGTCGGCGGTCGGGCATGCTGGCTTGTGCTGGCACATGGATGCGTTCTTTCGCTGCGGTGTGGTCTGTGTGCTGCGGCTCGATGCGTTGGTCATGGCCGCCCCCCGTATCAACGATTTGGCTCGGTCAGGGTCCCCAGTGTTCCCCCACGGCACCGGGTCCGCAGGGATTTCCCGGCAGCTGTCCTCATAGATTGATGACGCATCACCCGTGCGGGCGGTTCAGGTCAACTCCCCTGTCATTTCGGATGGTTCGCTGGGGGCCCGAGTGGGCTAGGCCGAATGGGCAGAACCGGCCAGGGGCCGGATCAGGCGGCCGGCGCGGCCATGGAGGGCGGGACCGGGGGAGCCGTCGGCGTGAGCCGATGGGTCAGTACGGGCAGCAGTTCGGAGACGGGATGCGGCCGGTAGGCGGCGATGCCGGGCGGGGCGGGCGCCAGCGGGACCAGGAGGTCGGCGGCGGCGGGCAGTCCGGCGGAGGCGTCGGTGCCCACCGATCCGTGCAGCCACAGGGTCAGCATGTACAGCTCCGGTACGGACAGCAGCCGCGGCTGGTAGTTCTTGCCGAGCGATTCGGCCTGGCGCAGGGCGCGTTCGGTGGCGGCGACGTAGGGGCCCTCGAAGAAGTGGGAGAAGGCCCACCCGTCGGGGGTCAGCCGGGTGTCGGCCGCCGCGACGTAGCGGTCCCCGTTGCGGATCAGGAACCGCCAGCCGGTCAGCCGGGTGCGCGGCGGCCTGCCGCCGGCGGCCAGGCCGGAGACGTGCAGCCGGTCCAGGACGTGGACGGGCAGAGGCAGTTCGGCGGTCATCGGTCCCTGGAGGGCGCGCAGGGCCGGAGTGTGCGCCTCGTGGACGGCGGTGGGGGAACCGAGGGCCGCGAGGACGCAGCGCAGGGCGGGCGCGGGAGCCGGAGGGACGTGCAGCGGCATGGTGGGTCGCCTCTCACTTGGGAGACCTGTGGAACGGGGCGGGTGCGGGGTGCGGACGGCGCTGTCGCATTCTGGGGTCAGAGGGGGGCTGAGGGGCAATGGCCGCGCGCCAACTCTCTGCCTCGCATGCGGAGTTTATCTGACATGTGTTCACGTAGTGTTTCGGCTAGCTGTCCCGCCTATTGCCGACAAGGCGCTTACCGGTCCCGCTGACGTGGCATTCATGCCGGGAGCACGCAAAAGTTCCGCGCTGACCTCGGAGGTTACCGGATGAGGGCTCGGCTGAAAAGCGTCGGTTATCGATAACCGGCAAGGTCTACGCTGTATTTGCGCAAGGGTCCTTGCCAGGTGAATGTGCCAAAGCGCCTGTCGGCCAAACCGGCGCGCGCTCCCCGCCAGTCACGCCCCTTCCGCGTTATCGATCACGCCGCCGGGGCATCATCGACCGTAACGCGCGCCCGGACGGCGGATCCATTCCACGCCGGCGGGCCCAGTCGAGGAGGGACGCTCCGATGGGGGAGAAGGTCGTGGCGGGCGGATTCGACCTGTCCGATCGGCAACGGTACCGGAGGAAGCTGCACGAGTGCCTGGAGGTACTGGAGCGACTTCTGGAGGAGAAGAGGTTCGATCGCCCCAAGAACATGATGGGGCTGGAGATCGAGTTGAATCTCGCAGGTGCCGACGGGTTGCCGAGAATGGTGAATGCGCAGGTCCTCGAGCGTATTGCGAGCAACGATTTCCAGACCGAACTGGGAATGTTCAACCTGGAGGTGAACGTCCTCCCGCACCGGCTCGGCGGCCGGGTATTCGACCAGCTCGCCGAGGAACTGAGCGCGGGTCTCGGCTATGCCCACCGGCAGGCTCAGGAGGTCGGCGCCGGTGTGGTCATGATCGGAATCCTGCCGACGATCTCCCGCACCGACCTGGTCACCGCCAACCTCTCGGCGGTGGACCGCTACTCCCTGCTCAACGAGCAGATCCTGATGATGCGGGGCGAGGACTTCGTGCTCGACATCGACGGGGTCGAGCGGCTGACCTGGACCTCCGGGTCGATCGTTCCCGAGGCCGCCTGCACCTCCGTACAACTGCACCTGCAGGTGACCCCGGCCCGGTTCGCGGACGTGTGGAACGCGGCCCAGGCCGTGGCGGCCGTACAGATAGCCGTCGGCGCCAACTCGCCCTTCCTGTTCGGGCGGGAGCTGTGGCGGGAGTCGCGGCCGCCGCTCTTCCAGCAGGCCACCGACACCCGGCCGCCCGAGCTCCAGGCACAGGGGGTGCGCCCGCGCACCTGGTTCGGCGAGCGGTGGGTGGACTCGGCGTACGAACTCTTCGCCGAGAACGTCCGCTACTTCCCGGCGCTGCTGCCGATCTGCGACGAGGAGGAGCCGCTGCGGGTGCTCGCCGAGGGAGGGGTGCCGAGCCTGCAGGAGCTGGTGCTGCACAACGGCACCGTCTACCGCTGGAACCGGCCCGTCTACGGGGTCGCCGACGGGGTGCCGCACCTGCGCGTGGAGAACAGGGTCCTGCCCGCGGGGCCGACGGTGGCCGACGTCGTCGCCAACGCGGCCTTCTACTACGGGCTCGTACGGACGCTCGCGGACGAGCAGCGCCCGGTGTGGAGCCGGCTGCCCTTCGCGGAGGCGGAGGCCAACTTCGACGCGGCGTGCCGCTACGGCATCGACGCCCGGCTGCGCTGGCCGCGCCGGGGCCGGGGCGGGGGACTGGCCAGTGTGCCCGCGGTCCGGCTGGTGCTGGAGGAGCTGCTGCCCATGGCGGCCGCCGGACTGGACGCGTGGGGCATCGAGCCCGCCGACCGGGACCACTACCTCGGCATCATCGAGGAGCGGTGCCGGCGCCGGGTCAACGGAGCCACCTGGCAGGTGGACACGTACCACCGGGCGCTCGCGGACGGGCTGGAGCGGGATGCGGCGCTGGCCGCGACCACGCGCCGCTACAGCGAGCTCAGTCACCACGGCGACCCCGTGCACACCTGGCCGGTGGGTCTGGGGGGTGGTACCGCGACGGCCGGACCGGCGGCCGCGGGTTGATTCCGGGCTGATCCCGGACTGATTCCCGGTTCCGCCCGGTCCCGCCTGGTCCCGCCCTGTGATCCCTTTGCCCCGTGGAGGAGGCAGTATGGGGTGATCGGGGCGGGACGCTCCGCGAGATGTCGCCGCCGGGATGTCACGGCGGTGGCGGGACGGGAGACGGGCGTGCGCACGGAGCCGGAACCGGTGGTCGGGGAGCTCGAACTCGGCGAGGGCTCGAAGGAGCGCAGGATGCTGCGCTCCGAGACGCTGCTCGTGCTCGCGCTGTCCCTGGGGGCGAGCGGCGTCTCGGCGCTGATCAGCTTCATCGGCTCGCTGACCAAGCCGGGCGGGCTCAAGGACCAGGCCGCCACGCTCAACGGCTCGTACGCCCCCGGGCGGCCCTGGCTGGACCTGGCCTGGCAGCTGTTCGGCATCGCGAGCGCCCTCGTACCCGTCCTGCTCGTCGCGCACCTGCTGACCCGCGAGGGCGCGCCCGGGCTGAAGGTGCTGGGCTTCGACCGCACCCGGCCCTGGTGGGACCTGGGCCGGGGCGCGCTCGTCGCCGCCGGCATCGGCAGCGCGGGACTGGCCTTCTACCTGGGGGCGCGGGCCACCGGCTTCAACCTCACCGTGGTGCCGGAGGCGCTGCCCGATGTGTGGTGGAAGTTCCCCGTGCTGATCCTCTCCGCGGTGCAGAACTCCGTGGTGGAGGAGGTCATCGTGCTGGCCTACCTGCTGCGCCGGCTCGACCAGCTCGGCTGGTCGCCGATGGCCGCGCTGATGGCCAGCTCCGTGCTGCGCGGCTCGTACCACCTCTACCAGGGCATCGGCGGATTCATCGGCAACGTGGTGATGGGCGTGGTCTTCGTCCTCGCCTACCGGCGCTGGGGCCGCGTGGGGCCGCTGGTCGTCGCGCACGCACTGCTCGACATCGTGGCCTTCGGCGGGTACGCCCTGCTGGCGGGCAAGGTGGGCTGGCTGCCCACCCCGTAGGACCCCAGCCCGTAGCCCCCGTAGGACCCCACCGCGTAGGCCAAGCGCCCGGACGCCTACGGTGCGCTGAGCAGCTCGCCGTCGACGACCGTGACCGCGCGCCCGATCAGCAGCGTACGGTCGCCCTGCAGCCGGACCTGGACGAGGCCGGTGCGGGCTCCGCCCTGGAGGCCGACCAGCTCGGTGCGGCCCAGCCGCCCCGCCCAGAAGGGGGCCAGCGCGGTGTGCGCGCTGCCGGTCACCGGGTCCTCGTCGATGCCGACGGCCGGGAAGAAGCCGCGCGAGACGAAGTCGTAGCCGCGGGAGGGGTCCTCGGCCGCCGCGGTCACGATGATCCCGCGCCGGGAGTAGCTGCGCAGGGCGGCATGGTCCGGGGTGAGTTCCCGTACGGTCCGCTCGTCGGCCAGCTCCACCACGAGGTCCCCGATGTGCTCGGAGGTGTCGTGGACCGACTTGGCCGTGGCGCCCAGCGCGCGCTCCACGGCGGCCTCCGGCTCGACCTCGGTCAGGGAGGAGGTCGGGAAGTCCATGACGAGGGTCCCGTCCCCGTCGGCCGTGACCTTCAGGATTCCGCAGCGCGCCGCGAAGCGGACCGTCCCGGCCGCCAGGCCGTCGGCGGCCAGGACGTGGGCGGTGGCCAGGGTCGCGTGGCCGCACATGTCGACCTCGGCGGTCGGGGTGAACCAGCGCAGCGCCCAGTCCGCCTCGCCGCCGGGCGGGAGCGGGTGGGCGAAGGCGGTCTCGGAGAGGTTGACCTCGGCGGCGACCTGCTGGAGCCAGGCGTCCGGGGGGAACCCGCCTTCGAGGAGCAGGACCCCGGCGGGGTTGCCGCCGAAGGGGCGGTCGGTGAAGGCGTCGACGATTCGGATGCGCATGTCATCGACCGTAGGGACGCGGCAGAGCCGCCCGCAAAGGCCAATCCGGGATGACTGGACTGCTATCAGCTATCAGCTATCAGCCATCAGTCATCGTCATCAGCCCGTGTGCCCGGCTGCCTCTCCCTTGATCGATGCCGGCGATGACGCCGGGTGCAGTACAGCCATGGCGATCTCGCGCACGCGGTCCAGCGTGATTCCGGTGCGCTGTTCGACGGCGAGCGGGTGGTCGGTGGGCTCCAGCTCGATGAGCGGCCTCTTGCCGACCGGCCGCGTGTGGGCGTTGGTCTTCAAGTCGGTGGTGCTCTCCGAGCAGAGCGCGAGATCGGTGCTGAGCCAGCCGAAGTACGGCTTCTCCGCCTCGCGGCCCTCCGTGTTCCAGATCTCAAGAGCACGGGCGAAGTTCTCCTTGCTCAGGGAGACCCAGACGCCCCACGAGAAGACGTCCTCGCTGCCGATCACGGGTATCTCGATCAGACCCCTGATGAAGAAGTGCTGGCCCTTGATCACGCACTGGTCGGACGACAGCATGCTCGCCGGATCGTTCTCGAAGCCGGGTTCCCAGGCATCGGGGGCCATGGCCGAGTAGGTCATGGGGAGCTCTGCGTGGTGGTCGCCGCAGCATGAGCAGGTGAAGCCGGGATCGTTAGACATGGCGTGAGCCTAGCGACCAACTGCACCGGCGGTGCCCGGGCCGCCGAGGACCTGCTGATGTCCCGTCTCACCGAAGGTTGGTCATGACGCGCTGTCGCCTGTGGTTCCCATCCTCGAGAAGGTGCGGCTCGCTGTGGCCTTACGAACTCCTTTGCAGGCTCCTGCCTTTGAGTCATGGAGACTCGGCATCCCGGCCCGCTTGCGGAAGTTGTGCGCTGGCCGCTCTGGTGGCCGCCGTGGTCTCGGGGAACTCACTCTTCTGGGGCAGCTTCTGGGTCCTGCCGGCGCTCACGTGGTCGCAGTGATCGTGCTCACCGTGGCCATGATGTACGTCACGGTCTCCCTGACGGTGCGGTGGGTCGAGCTCCGCCCCCTGGGAACGCCGGCCCAGGTCGTGATCGCCCGCTTTATGCGTTCGTCGACCATGGCGACGGCTGATCTGCAGCGAGTCGTCGTCATCGAGCGACTCGGTCTGGGACAGCGACATTCGATCAAGGTGGTGTTGCACACCCGCAGCGAGACGGTGGAGTGCGAACCGGCGAGGTCCGCACCGCTCTCTCGGGTCGACGCACAGGCGCTGACCGCCTGGTTGACCGAGCAACTCGGCCAGGTGTAGGTGGCGGTTGAGCGTCAGACGGAGGTCAAGCGAGACTTCCTGCGTCCGGACGGGTGGTGGACCCGGCCCCACACCGCCGAGCTGTGGCGGGTACCCGTCGGCGAGGTCGACGGCATGGCCGCCCAACGCGGCGTCGAAAGCCATCGGTACACGCCCCGGGTAAACGCGATGTACAGCCCTGGCACTTCGGTCACCGTCTACGATCCGGGCCGGGCCTACGACGTCGCCGAAGAACTCCGCGCGGAACGAGCCGCGGGCCAGGCCGCCGACAGTATGGCCGCCCCCGGCCCGGCCGAGGACGAAGCGACTGATTCCCGCTGACTCGGTCGGGCCGGTCCTGACCCGGCTCGGAGGCTGCACTCCATGAGCGGGCGGATGGCATCGCCCGCGTGGTGACGAAACCCGTCGGAGCCAACCCGTAATCCCCTCCGTGAGTCCGCAGCGGCTCGGCGACGAGGTCCGTGCCGCCCTCGACGCGGCGATCGCGCCGGCCGCACGGCTCGCCCTGGCCCTGGCCGCCGTCCACGCCGGCCCGCTTGGCGACCTCACCCGCCAGGCGCGGCCGGACCGCGACGCCGGAGCGGCCTCCGCATGGACCGTCGGGTCTGGTGAGGGTGTTCGTTGAGAGAGTTTCCGATATATCGTTGACGCATCGCGATGGGTCAGCGATAGTGGAGGCATCGCAACAGCGACAACGAGAAACCGAATGACGAAAGGAGCGCAGTCATGCGTTCACACGGACAGCACGGACACGACCACGGACATGAGCACGGACGGGGTCACGGCCACTGCGGGCCGGACCGTCGGGAGGAGTTCCAGGGGCGGCGCGCCGCCTTCGGGCCGTTCGGGCCGCCCTTCGGCGGCGGGCCCTTCGGTGGGCGCGGCGGGCGCGGCGGACCGCGCGGGCGGGCCCGGCGGGGTGATGTGCGCGCCTCGATCCTGGCGCTGCTCACCGACCGGCCCATGCACGGCTACGAGATGATCCAGGAGATCGGCGAGCGCAGCGGCGGGGCGTGGAAGCCCAGCCCGGGGTCGGTCTACCCGACCCTGCAGCTCTTGGAGGACGAGGGCCTCATCACCAGCGAGAGCGAGGGCGGCAAGAAGCTGTTCACGCTCACCGACGCCGGCCGCACCGAGGCCGAGTCCGGCCCGGACGCCCCCTGGGAAGAGGCCGGCCGCGGCTTCGACTTCGAGGCGCTGAACGAGGTCCGGACGGCCGGATTCGGTCTGATGGAGGCCTACGGCCAGGTCTTCAAGACCGGTACTCCCGCGCAGCGGGAGAAGGCCCTCGCCGTCATCAACGACGCCCGCAAGAAGCTCTACCTGATCCTGGCCGACGAGCACTGAGTGCCGGTCGGCGGGACCTCCCGCACACGCACATGACGGTGCGCCCCCCGAAGACTCCCCCGGGGGGCCCCATCCCCTTGGGGTGTTTTCGTTCTCCCCTTTTTTCTCTCCCCCCCCCCGACAGACCGCCTTTTTCTCCGAA
>NZ_JBHWMB010000038.1:23141-49064 GCF_042730015.1 Streptomyces sp. NPDC059957
AACCCGGATTCCCTTCCGCCGGCACCCCCCGCACCCACAAATGATGTTCTCCCCGCTGGTCTTCCTCGCGGGGCGCACCGTCATGTGGGGGTGTGCGCGTGCGCTCGTGTGCGCTCGCGCGCGTACGGACGGACTGCGTGTGCGTACGGACCTGCCCGATCGGAGCGGCGCTCAGGCGACCAGGCCGGAGAGCTTGCGGAGCGACTCGTTCAGGGCGGCGGTGGCCGAGTCCTTGAGCTTGCCCGCCATGAGGGAGACCGCGGCGCCGGTGAACTCGCCGTCGATGCGGACCGTGGTGGCCCCGCCGTCCGGGATCAGGGTGTAGCGGGTCAGGACGGCCACGCCCATCGGGCCCTTGCCGGTGATCGCGAAGACGCGCTCGTCCTCCAGCTCCGAGACGGTCCAGAGGACCTCGGCGGGGAAGCCCATCATCTTCATGTTCTCGGCGAAGGTGGAGCCCACCGCGAGGGTCTCGGGGCCGCCCTTCGGGAAGTTGGTGTGGGTCATGCTCCACTGGCCGTAAGCGTCCCAGTCGGTCAGCTGGGACCAGAGCTTCGTGGCGGACGCCTCGATGCGTGATTCCGCGGTGACTTCAGCCATGCGACCACCCCTTCTCGTCAGGTACGTGCGGCGGAAGGTAGTCCCGGCGGACGCAACATTCAAGACTGACGACCTGTCAGATATCGGGGAGCGGGGTGGGTGGGGGCCCGGACGGTGTCGGGTCGGTCTCGGGAGCGTCTCAACAGGTGTCACCGCCCTGTCGCTCCTGACCGGTCCTGTCATGATGTCCGAATGCAAGCGTCAGGGAGACATGCCGGACTGGGCCTCGCCCTCGTTTCGGCGATCGCGTTCGGTGGTTCGGGTGTGGCGGCGAAGCCGCTGATCGAGGCGGGTCTGGACCCGCTCCACATGGTCTGGCTCAGGGTGGCCGGGGCGGCGCTCGTGCTGTCCCCGCTGGCCTGGCGCCATCGCGATCTCGTACGCCGCAAACCCCTGCTGCTCGCCGGTTTCGGACTCATCGCCGTGGCCGGGGTCCAGGCCTTCTACTTCGCCTCGCTGTCCCGGATCCCGGTCGGCGTGGCCCTGCTGCTGGAGTACCTCGGCCCGGCGCTGCTGCTCGGCTGGATCCGCTTCGTGCAGCGCAGGCCCGTGACCCGGGCCGCCGCGGCCGGCGCCGCCGTGGCCGTCGTGGGCCTCGCCTGCGTGGTGCAGATCTGGGCCGGGCTCAGCCTCGACCTGCTCGGCGTGCTGCTCGGCCTCGCGGCCGCCTGCTGCCAGGCCTTCTACTTCGTCTTCGCCGACCAGGGCAGTGACGGGGACGACGTTCCCGACCCGATGGGCATGATCGCGTACGGCATGATCGTCGGCACCCTCGTGATGACCGTGATCGCCCGGCCCTGGCAGATCGACTGGCAGGTCCTGGGCGGCGACGCGGCGCTAGGGGACCTGATGGTGCCCGCGCCGGTGCTGCTCGGCTGGGTGGTGCTGATCGCGACCGTCTTCGCGTACCTGACCGGCGTGGTCTCCGTGCGCAAGCTGTCGCCGCAGGTCGCGGGCGTGGTGGCCTGTCTGGAGGCGGTCGTGGCGACCGTACTGGCCTGGGTGCTCCTCGGCGAGCACCTCTCGACCTGGCAGATCATCGGCGGTGCGCTGGTGCTGGGCGGGGCCTTCATCGCGCAGACCTCCCGGCAGGTCGCGCCCGGGACCGCGGAGCCGGTGGCGGCCCTGGACCGCGATCCGAGCAAGGTCTAGGCTCTCGATCATGCCGACGACCGTGCTTCCGCCTCCCGCCGCCTAGCGCGGGCGGCTGCCACCACGTAGGAGAAACCGGCCCGGGCCGTGACCCGGGCGGATTCGCGCTGCCCGCGAAGCGATGACCTGTTCTTTTTCATCCTTCACGCACGCGCGGAGAACTCTCGTGTCGATCCAGTCGGTCCAGTCGGACCACATGCCCGCCAACGGGCGCAGTCTGCTCTTCCTCGTCATCGCCGGAACCGCCTGGGGCACGGCGGGGGCGGCGGCCTCGCTGCTCTACCTCGCCAGTGACCTCGGCCCGCTCGCCCTGTCGTTCTGGCGGTGCGCGGGCGGGCTGGCGGTGCTGCTCGTGGTGCTCGCCGTGCGCCGTCGGCCGCGGGTTGCCGGCCGGGCCGGTGTCGTCCGGGCGGGCGCCGTCCGGGCGCGGGCCTCGGTGGGGTCGTTGATCGGGACCGGGCTGATGTTCACCCTCTTCCAGTCCGCGTACTTCGCCGCGGTGCGCGAGACCGGGCTGGCCGTGGCCACCGTGGTCACCCTCGGGTCCGGGCCCGTGCTCATCGCGCTCGGGGCCCGGTACTGGATGGGGGAGCGGCTCGGCCGGGGCGGGATCCTCGCCGTCGGCGGGGCGCTGGCCGGACTGGCCGTACTCGTCCTCGGCAGCGGCGGGGGCGAGGTGCGGCCGCTCGGCGTCGGCTGGGCACTGCTGTCGGCCGCCGGGTACGGGGCCATGACCCTGCGGGCCAGGCTGCTCGGGCGGCGCGGGACCGGCGGGGACCCGCTGGTCACCACCGTCTGGTCGGTCGGGGTGGGCACGGTGTGCCTGCTGCCTTTCGCCCTGGTGGAGGGGCTGATGCCGCACACCGCGGAGCCCGTCCGGGTGCTCTGGCTGCTCGCCTACATGGCCACCGTGCCGACCGCGCTGGCCTACGCGCTCTACTTCAGCGGGGCCGCCGCGGTGCGGGCCGCGACGGTGTCCGTGATCATGCTGATCGAGCCCGTCGGCGCGGCGGCGATCGCCGTCCTGGTGCTCGGGGAGCGGCTGACGGGGCCGGTGGCGCTGGGCACCGTACTCCTGCTGACGGCGGTGGGGGCACTGATCGCCGCCGAGTCGCGGCGCCCGGCGGACACCGGGAGCGCGCCGAAGGGCGGGCCGGAGGACCGGCCCGCCCTTGCCGGCGAGGTGGCCGTCAGAGCGCGGTGACGTAGTCCGGGACGGCGATGCCCGCGGCGAGGTCGGCGGCCGGGACCGGGGTCCCGTACGCCGGCGCGACCGGGACCACGCCCGACCAGAACGGCAGCCCCAGGTCCTCGGGGTCGTCGTTCGGCCCGCCCGTACGGAGCTTCGCGGACACCTCGTTCAGGTCGAGGCGGATCACGGCGGTGGCCGCGAGCTCCTTGGCGCTCGCCGGCCGCGAGTCGGCCGAGCGGCCCGGGACGACCTGGTCGACGAGGGCGTCGAGGGCGATCCTGCGCTCCTGCGGGTCGGTCACCTCGTAGGCGGTGCCGTGCACGACCACCGAGCGGTAGTTGAGCGAGTGGTGGAAGGCGGAGCGGGCCAGGACCAGGCCGTCGACGTGCGTCACCGTCAGGCAGACCGGCAGCCCCGGGTCGGCCTTGCGGGCGGCGAGGAGGGGGCGCGAGCCCGTGGAGCCGTGGATGTAGAGGGCCTCGCCGACCCGGCCGAAGAGGGTCGGCAGGACCACCGGGGCGCCGTCGCGGACGAAGCCGAGGTGGCAGAGGTAGGCCTGGTCGAGTATCGAGTGCACGGTCTCGCGGTCGTAGCGAGCGCGGTCGCGGGACCGGGTCGGGACGGTACGTTCGGTGGGCGCGTACCCGGTGGCAGACGCGTCTGGGGTCGCGGTCGAGGCCGCTGCCGTCGACGTCTCCGTGATGGTCTCGGGGGCAGGCGTGACGCTCATCGTGCGGACTCCGTTGTATTGGTGCATACTTGGCTTTGTGCTAGGAGAGTATCTGATCATCGGGCGGCGCGCATCGGAAATCGCCGCGAGTGTGGAAGCGGGCGTCGCCTCGGGCGCGCTCGAGCCGGGAGCGCTGTTGCCGCCGATGCGGGAGCTCGCGGGCGTGCTGGGGGTGAACCCCAACACCGTGGCTGCGGCGTACCGCACGCTGCGCGAGCGCGGGGTCATCGAGACCGACGGGCGGCGCGGCAGCCGGGTACGGGCCCGCCCGGCGACGGCGCCGCGCGACCAGCTGCGCATGGTCGTCCCGGCGGGGGTGCGCGGCATCGCCTCCGGGAACCCGGACGTACGGCTGCTGCCCGCGCTGGGCGACGCGCTGGCGGACGCGGCGCGCCGGTACGCCGCGGAGCCGACGCTCTACGGCCACGACCCGGTCGTCCCGGAGCTGGCGCGGCTCGCCAGGGCCGCCTTCGACTCGGACGGGGTGCCGGCCGGGGAGATGGCGGTGACCTCGGGCGCGCTGGACGGCATCGAACGAGTGCTGGCCGCGCACCTGCGCCCCGGGGACGCGGTGGCGGTCGAGGACCCGGGGTGGGGGAGCGTGCTCGACCTCGTCCCGGCGCTGGGGCTGCGCGTGATCCCGATGGCCGTGGATGACGACGGCCCGCTGCCCGACGCGGTGGAACGGGCGCTGGCGCAGGGGGTGCGGGCGCTGCTCGTGACGGCCCGGGCGCAGAATCCGACCGGGGCGGCGGTGAGCGCGGAACGGGCCGCGGAGCTGCGGGCGGTGCTCGCCGGGCACCCGGACGTGCTGGTCATCGACGACGACCACGGGCACGGCATCGTGGACCTGCCGCTGAACGTGCTGAGCGGCGCGACCCGCCACTGGGTGCTGATCCGCTCCACCGCGAAGGCGTACGCACCGGACCTGCGGCTCGCCGTGCTGACCGGGGACGGGGTCACGCTCGACCGGGTCCGGGGGCGGCAGCGGCTGGGCCCGGGGTGGGTGAGCAGGCTGCTGCAGTACACGGCGGTGGAGCTGTGGAAGGCCGGAGCGGTCGACCACGTGGCGGTCGCGCGGTCCTACGGGGAGCGCCGGGACGGACTGGTCGCGGAGCTGGCCCGGCGCGGGGTGCGCGCGCAGGGGCGGAGCGGGATGAACGTGTGGGTGCCCGTCGCCGAGGAGACGGCAGTGGTGACGCGCCTGCTGGGCTCGGGCTGGGCGGTCGCTCCGGGGGCCCGCTTCCGGGTGGAATCCGGGCCGGCGGTGCGGATGACGATGTCCACGCTGTCCCTGGAGGACGTACCGGGGCTGGCGGAGGCGGTGGCCGCGGCCGTCCGCCCGGCGTCCGGGGGGCGGCTGGACTGACGGCCGCCGCCCCGGCGGCCGGGGCGGACGGGCGCGTGACGGCGCCCCGGAACGGGCGGGAGCGGACGGGGGCGGACCGAGGCGGATGCGACCGAGGCGGACGGGACCGAGGCGGGCGGGACCGAGCCGGACGGGAGCGTGGCGGCGGGCCTCAGCGGCGTCGGGTCTGGGTGAGGGCCGCGCCGGCCAGGACGATGGCCGCGCCCACCGGGGTGTTCCAGTGGAGCTGCTCGTTCAGGAGGAGGACGCCCGCCGTCGTCGCGATGACCGGGATGAAGTACGTGACCATCTGTGCGGTGGTCGGGCCGATCTCCGTGACCAGGCCGTACTGCATCTGCAGCGCCATGCCCGTGCCCAGAGCCCCCAGGGCGATCACCGAGAGGGTCGGCCAGAGCGGGAACGAGGTGGGGGCCGAAGTGAACAGGGCGCTGATCGCCGCCAGTTGGATGGTGGAGACCAGGAGCTGGGCTCCGGTCAGGGCGACCGGGGAGCCCGGAGTGGCGGCCAGGGTGCGGCGGACGTAGATCCAGCCGATCGGGTAGCAGAGCGCGGCCAGCAGGGCGAGCGCGGTGCCCTTGGCGTCGAGGCCCGAGAAGCCCTGCCAGGCGCCGAGGACGGTCAGGACGCCGAGGAAGCCCAGACCCAGGCCGGCGAACCGGCGGCGCGTCGGGCGGTCCTCGGAGAGCGCGACCAGGGAGAGGGCCATGCCCCACAGCGGCGAGGTGGCGTTGCAGATGCCCGCCAGGCTGGAGGGGATGGTCAGTTCCGCGTACGCGAAGAGGGAGAACGGGGCGGTGTTGAGCAGCAGCGCCGCCACCGACAGGTGGGCCCAGGTGCGCCCGCCCCGGGGGAGCGGTTCGCGGCGGATCAGGAGCACCGTGAGCAGGGCGAGCGCGCCGAAGAAGACCCGGCCGAGGGCCACCTGGAACGGGGCGTACGCCTCCGTGCCCACCTTGATCAGCAGGAAGCTGAAGCCCCAGATCACCGAGAGGATCGCGAAGCGCAGCCGCCAGTCCAGCCGGGCGGTGGCGGGAGCCTTCGCGGTGGCGGTGGCGGTGGCGGTGGCGGTGGCGGTGGCAGTGGGGGTGGGGGCAGGGCTGGAGCTGGAGGTGGGGGACAGCGGCGGGACCGGGGTGCTGGGGGCGCTCATGACAGCAACTTTGGCCCGCGCGACCTCGTAGGACAAGCGAAAGTTGTTGGGTGCGACGTCGTAGGATTGCTTACATGTTGAACCTGGAGCGGCTGCGCACCCTCGACGCCCTCGCCCGCCACGGCTCCGTCAGCGGCGCCGCCGACGGGCTCCACGTCACCACCTCCGCCGTGTCCCAGCAGATGGCGAAGCTGGAACGGGAGGTCGGCCAGCCGCTCCTGGCCAAGAACGGGCGCGGGGTCCGGCTCACCGATGCCGGCCGGCTCCTCGCCGAGCACGCCGCCCGGATCATCTCCCAGGTCGAGCTCGCCCAGGCCGATGTCGAGGCCCGGCGCGGGTGCGCGGTCGGCGACCTGCGGATCGGCGCCTTCCCGACCGCAATGCGCGGGCTGCTGCCCCAGGTCCTGGCGGAGTTGCGCGCCGAGCACCCCGAACTGCGGCCCCGGGTACGGGAGCAGGAGCCGGAGGAGAGCATGACCGCCGTCGTGCGGGGCGACCTGGACATGGCCCTCGCCATCGACTGGCACAACAAGCGGATGCCCGTACCGGCCGAGCTCACGCGGACCCATCTCCTGGACGACTCCATGGACATCGCGGTGCCGGTGGGGCATCCGCTGGCCGGGCGTGACGGGATCTCCCTGGCCGAGTTCGGCGGTGACGACTGGATCTCCTGGACCGAGGGGCAGTTCTGCCACGAGTGGCTCGTCTCCACCCTGCGCGGTACCGGCATCGAGCCCCGGATCGCGCACATCGCGGAGGAGCACCACACCCAACTGGCCTTCGTGGAGGCCGGACTGGGCGTGTGCGTGGCTCCCCGGCTGGGACGCGGACCCGTGCCTCCGGGGGTCCGGCTGCTGCCGGTGCGCGACAGCGTCCGGCGTCACGTGTACGTCGTCTGGCGGGCGGACGCCGACCGCCGTCCGTCGATCCGGGCGGCCGTCGAGGCCTTGAGGAGGGCGGCCTCGGCCGCTGCTGGGGAGAAGGGCGCCGTGAGCTCGGCCTGACGGGCGGGAAACCCCTAGATCTTGCGGAAGTCCCAGGACACGATCGAATCCGGTGTCAGCCGGATCCAGGCGTGCCGTCCGTCGTGCGGCATCTCCGTGATCCCGAAGTTCTTGACGGGGAAGAGGCGCTCCGGTTCCGCCAGTTCCTCGCACGGCTCGCCCGTACGGGGGGCCTCGCCCACGAAGACGGCCGTGCCGGACAGTTCCACCCCGCGCAGTTCGTCGTAGGCCTCGCCGGAGTCCACGACCACCGAGACGCGGGGGTCCTTGCGGAGGTCGGACCAGCGGCGGCTGCGGGTGATCGAGTACAGCCACAGGGAGGTGCCGTCCCAGACGAACCAGAGCGCGCCCACGTGCGGGCGCCCGTCGGGGGAGACGGTGGCCACCCGGCAGGTGCGCTGCTCGCGCAGGAAGGCGTTCGTCTCCTCCTCGGTCATCATGATGCGGCGGCCCCGCCGTTGCGCCCTGTCCGCGGGAGCCCTGTCCTCGGGTTCCATGGGCGGCGTGCCGTGCACGGGTGTGCTGTCCACGGGTGTGCTGTCCACCGGTGTGCTGTCCATATGGTCCGCGCCCCTTCACATCTGACTGTGTGTCAGGAATCATGCGTGCTCTTCCGTCGCCACGCCAGGGGGAGCCATGGCCGATCTCGATCCCGCCACCACCGCACTGCTCACCGTCGAATGCCAGAACGGTGTCGTCGGCGAGGAGAGCGCCCTGCCGGAGCTGGCGAAGGAAGCGCGGGACTCCGGCATGCTGGACCGGGTCGCCGCGCTGGTCGAGGCCGCGCGCGGGGCCGGGGTGCAGGTGCTGCACGCCGTCGCCGAGCGGCGGCCGGACGGGCTCGGGGCCAACAGCAACGCCCGGCTGTTCCGGGCCGCCGACAGGCTGCCGGTGCGCCAGCTGACCGGCAGCCCGGCCGTGGAGGTCGCCGCACCCATCACCGTCGCCGAGCAGGACCTCGTGGTGCGCCGTCTGCACGGACTCTCCCCGATGGCGGGCACCGACCTGGACGCCCTGCTGCGCAACCTCGGCATCCGCACCCTCGTTGTCACCGGGGTCTCCTCCAACATCGCGATCCCGAACACCGTCTTCGACGCCGTGAACCTCGGGTACCGGGTAGTGGTCCCCTCCGACGCCATCGCCGGGGTGCCCGCCGCCTGCACCGCCGAGGTGATCCGCAACTCCCTCTCCCTCGTCGCGGCCATCACCACGGCCGAAGCCCTCCTGGCCCAGTGGGCCCCGGCGCGCTGATCTCCGTCAGCACGTAGCGCTCGTCCGGGCCGGCACCGGAGGGCCGCCGGTCAGCCGCCGGTTCGCCGCCGGGCCGCTGCCCGGCCGGGCGGGCGCGGCCGGGACGGCGACGGGTCCGCGCGGTCGCCGGCGTTGGGGATCCGTGACGTCAGGGATCCGTCACGGACCGATGTCTGGCAGTCGGAGCCTCCTCGCCCGATCATGACCGGACGGTCCTGCCGCGGGACGCGGCAGTCGGGGATCGCGTTCACGCGAAGGCCCGGTCGGAGAGGAGCGTCAGGTCCATGGAAGACGAGGCGGCGCACGCGGTGGCCACGGCCACGGCGATCGTGCATGCGGCGGCGGTCAGGCGGGCCCGGCAGGAGCAGGCCGTACGGGCGGGGGCCTGGCTCTGGGCCGGGGTCTTCCTGGCCGGCTGCCCGTCCGGTCTGTGGTGGCGGGGGGACCGGGCGAACATCCCGCTCGTCGGAGAGGTGCTCGCCGGCTGGGGGCCGGGCGCGATGCCCTATCCGACCGGCCTGATCGGGCTGCTGCTCCTGGTGTACGCGGCCCTCTTCGGGGCCGCCGGGGCGGGCGCCCTGTGGTGCGGCGCGGCGGACGTCGCCCGCCGCGTGAACCCGCTCGCGCGGTACGACCGGCCCCGGGAAAACCGTGGATCGTGAACCATGATCGCCGGATAGCCTGGATAAATGCTCACAGAAGTGATCGCGACCCGCTATGTGACGCCCCTGCGTGAGGGCGGCTCGCTCCCGGGAATCGTGGAGGCCGACGATCTCGGCACGTACGTCATGAAGTTCACCGGAGCCGGCCAGGGCCGCAAGACCCTGGTCGCCGAGGTCATCTGCGGGCGGCTGGCCCAGCGGCTGGGGCTGCGCGTCCCGCGGCTGGTGCAGATGCAGCTCGACCCGGTCATCGGGCTCGGCGAGCCCGACCAGGAGGTCCAGGAGCTGCTGAAGGCCAGCGGCGGCCTGAACCTCGGGATGGACTACCTCCCCGGCTCGATCGGCTTCGACCCGCTCGCGTACCAGGTGGACCCGGTGGAGGCGGGGCGCGTGGTCTGGTTCGACGCCCTGATCAACAACGTCGACCGGTCCTGGCGCAACCCCAACATGCTGGTCTGGCACGGGGACCTCTGGCTCATCGACCACGGCGCCACCATGATCTGGCACCACAACTGGCCCACCGCCGCGAGCGCCGCCGCCAAACCGTACAACGCCTCCGACCACGTACTGGCCCCGGTCGGCCCGGACATCGCCGCGGCGGCGGCCGCGCTCGCGCCGTTGGTCACCGAGGAACTGCTCACCGAGGTCGCCGCCGACGTGCCCGACGAGTGGCTGGTCGACGAGCCGGGCTTCGACTCCACCGACGCGCTGCGCCGCGCCTATGTAGAGGCCCTGCTGCCGCGCGCCGCCACGATCCACGAGAGGATCACGATGGAGGCCGAGGTGAAGGTCCGGTCGGGTCCGCCCGGCTGGCTCGCCGACCGCCTCGACCCCCGTCCCCGGAAGATGAAGAGCGACAGCGAGTGATCAAGCGGGACGTGTTCGAGTACGCGCTGGTGCGCGTGGTGCCCCGGATGGAGCGCGGCGAGTGTTTCAACGCCGGCGTGATCGTCTACTGCCGGGCGCGCTCCTACGTCGCCGCGCGCACCCATCTGGACGAGGCGAAGCTCCTCGCGCTGGATCCGGGGGCCGACGTGGCCGGGGTACGGGCCGCGCTGCGCGGGGTCGAGGGAGTGTGCACGGGCGGCGAGTTCGCGGGGCAGGCGGCCGGTGACGACGCGGGGCGGCGGTTCCGGTGGCTGATCGCACCGCGGAGCACCGTCGTGCAGCCCGGCCCGGTGCACATCGGCCTGACGGCCGATCCCGCCCTGGAGGTGGAGCGGCTGCTGGACCTGCTGGTCCGGTAGCCGGGCGGCGGAGCCCCGGCCGGCCGTCCGATGGCGGGGCCGGATCCGCTCCCCGTTGACACGGAGTGCCAGGGCTCCTAGCGTCTCCTCAGCTGAAGCTACTAAGCGGTTGCTCACCCCTGAGGGGCCGCTTCTTCGAGGGCGAGGAGATCCAGCATGTCCACCACCGAGCAGCGCGTCGCGATCGTGACCGGGGCGGCCCGGGGCATCGGCGCGGCCACCGCCGTACGCCTGGCCGCCGAAGGCCGGGCGGTCGCCGTCCTCGACCTGGACGAGGCGGCCTGCAAGGACACCGTGGAGACGATCACGGCGGCCGGCGGCACGGCCGTCGCGATCGGCTGCGACGTCTCCGACAGTGCGCAGGTCGAGGCGGCCGTCGAGCGGGTGGTGAGCCTGCTCGGCGCCCCGACCATCCTGGTCAACAATGCGGGTGTGCTGCGGGACAACCTGCTCTTCAAGATGAGCGACACCGACTGGGACACCGTCATGAACGTGCACCTGCGCGGGGCGTTCCTGATGTCGAAGGCCTGTCAGAAGCACATGGTGGCAGCCAAGTTCGGCCGGATCGTGAGCCTCTCCAGCAGCTCCGCGCTCGGCAACCGCGGCCAGGCCAACTACTCGGCGGCCAAGGCCGGTCTGCAGGGCTTCACCAAGACCCTGGCCATCGAGCTCGGCAAGTTCGGCATCACCGCGAACGCCGTCGCCCCCGGTTTCATCGTCACCGAGATGACCGCGCACACGGCCGCCCGGGTCGGCATGGACTTCGAGGACTTCCAGGCCGCGGCCGCCACCCAGATCCCGGTGCAGCGCGTCGGGCGTCCGGACGACGTGGCCAACGCCATCGTCTTCTTCACCGGCGAGGCCGCCGGCTTCGTCTCGGGCCAGGTCATGTACGTGGCCGGCGGCCCGCTCAGCTGAGAGAAGGCAGGGTGCACGTCATGACGTACGACGGAACGGACAGCGGCAAGGTCGCGCTGATCACCGGGGCGAGCCGGGGCATCGGCTACGGCATCGCCGAGGCCCTGGTGGCCCGCGGTGACAGGATCTGCATCACCGGACGGAACGAGGAGTCCCTCAAGGAGGCCGTCGAGCAGCTCGGTGCGGACCGGGTGATCGCGGTCGCGGGCAAGGCGCACGACGAGGCCCACCAGGCCGTCGCCGTGGAGCGCACGATGGAGGCCTTCGGCCGCGTCGACTTCCTGATCAACAACGCGGGGACCAATCCGGTCTTCGGGCCGATCGCCGACCTGGACCTCGGGGTGGCCCGCAAGGTCTTCGAGACCAACGTGATCTCGGCGCTCGGCTTCGCCCAGCGGACCTGGCACGCCTGGCAGAAGGAGAACGGCGGCGCGATCGTCAACATCGCCTCGATCGCCGGCGTCTCCGCCTCCCCCTTCATCGGGGCGTACGGGATGAGCAAGGCGGCCATGGTCAACCTGACCCTCCAGCTCGCCCACGAGATGGCGCCGGGGGTCAGGGTCAACGCGATCGCGCCCGCGGTGGTGAAGACCAGGTTCGCGCAGGCGCTCTACGAGGGCCGGGAGCAGGAGGCTGCCGCGGCCTATCCGCTGGGCCGGCTCGGGGTCCCGGAGGACATCGGAGGGGCCGCCGCTTTTCTTACATCTGCACAAGCGGAATGGATCACGGGACAAACTCTGGTCGTTGACGGGGGAATGTTCCTCAATGCCGGAGTGCACTGACCGATAATCGGACGCATTTGCCTCTCAAGAGGAGGCAAATGCGTACCGAATGTGCACGTAATCGGTCAAGTGCCTCACGAAACCTACCCATTGGTTTCGTGATGCTCTGCGGTAGGGTCTGCCGCACCCCTGGCTGATCGAGGAGCGTGCACGTGTTCAACCGGACCAGATGCCTGCAGATCACTGCGGCCGTTGCGTCCATATCCCTGCTCTCCGGATGCGGCCTGTTCTCGGACGACGGCGGCAATGGCGAACAGCGGATTGTCGTCGGAACGACGAGCGCACCCACGACCCTCGATCCGGCCGCGGCTTGGGACGGTTCCTGGGAGCTGTACCGGAACGTCTACCAGACCCTGCTGGCGTTCCCCACGGGTGCCACCAAGCCCCAGCCCGACGCCGCCCAGAGCTGCGAGTTCACCGACTCCGGGAACGAGTCGTACCGCTGCACCGTGCGCAAGGGCCTGAAGTTCTCCGACGGCGAGCCGCTGGACGCGAAGGCCGTCAAGCACTCCCTGGACCGGATCAAGACCATCGACGCCCCGTCCGGCCCCAAGGCCCTCTTCGGCAGCCTCGACAAGATCGAGACGCCGGACGCGCAGACGGTGGTCTTCCACCTGAACACCCCGGACGCCACCTTCCCCTTCGTGCTCGGCTCCCCGGCCGCCTCGCTGGTCTCGCCGAAGCAGTACCCGGCCGACAAGCTGCGCGAGGGCGACGAGGTCACCGGCTCCGGCCCGTACACCCTCGAGTCGTACAAAGAGGCCAGCGAAGCGGTCCTGAACCGCAACGAGTCCTACAACGGCTTCGCCAAGCGCCGCAACGGCGGGGCCACCATCCGCTACTTCGCGGACTCCAAGAAGATGATCGCGGCCCTCAAGGGCAAGGAGATCGACGCGACCTACCGCGGCCTCTCCGCCGAGGAGGTCAAGGACCTCCAGGCGCCCGCCTCGCACGACGCCGGCGTCCAGGTCGTCGAGAACGTCGGCGCGGAGATCCGCTACCTGATCTTCAACCCCAAGGACCAGCAGGTCGCCAAGGTCGAGGTACGCCAGGCGATCGCGCAGATCGTCGACCGCGGGGCGCTCGTCTCGAAGGTCTACCAGGGCACCGCCGAGCCGCTCTACTCGATGGTCCCCAAGGGGGTCGTGGGCCACAAGACGCCGTTCTACGACACGTACGGCCAGCCGGACGTGGCCAAGGCCAAGAAGACCCTCAAGGACGCCGGGATCCCCACGCCGGTGGACCTGACCTTCTGGTACACCACGGACCGCTACGGCGCCTCCACAGCGGACGAGTTCACCGAGCTCAAGCGCCAGCTCGACGAGAGCGGGCTCTTCAAGATCACCCTGCGCGGGCAGCCCTGGAAGGCCTTCCAGGAGGGCTACAAGAAGGGCGAGTACCCGGTCTTCGGCCGCGGTTGGTTCCCCGACTTCCCGGACCCGGACAACTTCATCGCGCCGTTCGTCGGCAAGGAGAACGCGGTCGGAACCCCCTACGAGTCCGCCGAGATCCTCAACGTCATCCTGCCCAAGTCCCGCCGCGAGAGCGACCGGTCGGCCGGCGTCCACGAGTTCGAGAAGGCCCAGAAGATCTTCGCAGAAGACGTCCGGCTGCTGCCCCTGTGGCAGGGCAAGCTGTACGTCGCCGCCCGCGAAGACATCGCCGGCGCGGAGCGCGCGCTCGACCCGCAGACCGTCATGCAGCTGTGGGAGCTGTACCGCAAGACCAGCTGGTAGCAGGCCCGTACGCCGCCGCGCCCGTCCGCACCGCCCACCCGGGCGGGGTGGGCGGGCGCCGCGTTGTCAGTGGCCACCGGTAAGTTCTTGATCCGTCGCACGAAGCAGTTGTGCGAGCGCGCATGCGTGCAGACCGCGCAGGCGCGCGGACGTGATGTCCCGAACAACGTGTACCGGAGGTTGTCGCCGTGACCCAGATGCTGCCCGAGTCCTGGCTCCCCGTCCTCGGCGGGGAGCTGGACCAGCCCTACTTCAAAGAACTCACCGAGTTCGTCGAGAAGGAGCGGGCGAACGGGCCGGTCTACCCGCCCCGAGAGCAGGTCTTCGCCGCGCTGGAGGCCACCGCGTTCGACGAGGTGAAGGTACTGGTCCTCGGCCAGGACCCGTACCACGGCGCCGGCCAGGGCCACGGGCTGTGCTTCTCCGTGCAGCCGGGCGTGAAGACCCCGCCCTCGCTGCGCAACATCTACAAGGAGATGCAGGCCGAGCTGGGCACCCCCGTCCCGGACAACGGCTATCTGATGCCGTGGGCCGAGCAGGGCGTCCTGCTGCTCAACGCGGTGCTCACCGTCCGCGAGGCGGAGCCCAACTCGCACAAGGGCAAGGGCTGGGAGAAGTTCACCGACGCGGTGATCCGTGCGGTGGCCGCGCGCCCCGACCCGGCCGTCTTCGTCCTCTGGGGGGCGTATGCGCAGAAGAAGCTCCCGCTGATCGACGAGGAGCGGCACGCCGTCGTCAAGGGCGCCCACCCCTCCCCGCTGTCGGCCAAGAAGTTCTTCGGCTCCCGCCCGTTCACCCAGATCAACGAGGCCGTCGCCGCCCAGGGCCATGCGCCGATCGACTGGCGGATCCCGGACCTGGGCTGACGCCCGACCGCGCCTAGGCGGCATTGCCGGTGCCTCCGGCTAGCGTCTTGATGATCAGACCGGAGCAGGTCTGACAGGAACAAGCCGGAGGCCGCGTTGACGGAGCAGCAGGAGGCGTCCGAGGACGCCGTCATGACCAGGATCGGCCAGGCGGCCATCCTGCTGCACGCAGGCGACCGCGAGGAGGCCCGCAACCGGCTCGGCGAGATCTGGTCGGAGATCGCCGCGGAGGGCGACTCCCTGCACCGCTGCACGCTCGCGCACTACCTTGCCGACGCGCAGGACGACCCCGCCGAGGAGCTGGCCTGGGACCTGCGGGCACTGGCCGCCGCGCACTGCGACGCAGACGGTCCCGGTACGCCCTCGGCCGTCCGGGTCTTCTACCCGTCGCTGCACCTGAGCCTGGCCGCCGACTACGTGAAGCTACGGCGCCCGGAGGCGGCCCGCATCCACCTGGCGCGGGCCCGCGCCGCCACCGGGGTCCTGGCCGACGACGGGTACGGGAACGGCGTACGGGCCGCCATCGCCCGCCTGGAGCACCGACTGGCGACGGAACCGGGGGAGGGGCCCCGACCGTTCCCGGAGCAGAACCAGTAGCGGGAGCAGGTCCCGGCCGGTGTGGGCCGGCAGGTGCGGGTCAGCCGCCCTGGACGCCCGCGCAGATGCGGGCCTCCGGGCTGTCCGGGTGCCAGCGCCCGTGCCGGCGGCCCAGCGCGCACACGTCGGCCGGCCGCACCGGCAGCTCCCGCACCAGCTCGCGCGGCACCTCGCCGCCCCCGGATCGGGGCCGGTCCGGGCGCTGCCCGCCCGGACGCCCGTCGGCGTGGTCGTGGTGAGCGCCGCGCCGGCGGGGCTCCGGGATGTCCGGGACCGGCGCAGTCGCCGCCGGGGCCGCCCGGGCTCCCGCCCGGCCGTCTCCCGCGGCCGGGACTCCGGCCCGCGGGACGGCGGCCCGGCCCGAAGCGGAGGGCGCCGGCCCGGCCGGCCGTCCCGGCACCGCCTCCAGCGCCTCCAGGGCGGGGGCCCGGACGACCACCGGCGCGGCCCCCGGCCCGCCGCGCGGCTCGTGCCTGGGCGGCGCACCCGGGGTGCCGGGGGCGGCCGCCGGCTGCAGGGGTGCCGGGGTCACGTTCACGCAGCCGGAGACGGCCGAGACCGCACAGGCGACGCCGAGCAGCAGCTTTGTCGTGGTTCGGGTTGGATGCACTCACACAACTCTGCTGTGCGAGGCCCCCCTTGCGAAAATCCGGAGCCGATATTCACCCCGCACGGGTGACGGCTACTCGCCCGTGGCGCCGTCGATGTGCTCCCGCAGCAGGTCCGCGTGGCCGTTGTGGCGCGCGTACTCCTCGATCATGTGGTTGTAAACCCAGCGCAGGCTGAACACCTCGCCCCGGCGGTGGCTCTCGGGCTTCGAGGCGAGGTCCAGGGAGCGGCCTGCCGCGGCCTGCCGGGCCAGCTCGATCTCGGTCTGCCACACCCGCTCGGCCTCGGCCCAGGTGTCCTTGTCCGTGAAGTGGAAGTCCCCGTCCGGGTTTTCGCTGTCGCAGTACAGCTCGGGCAGCTCCTCGTCCAGCATGATCTCCCGGAACCAGTACCGCTCCACCTCGGCCATGTGCCGCACGAGCCCCAGCAGGCTCAGTCCGGAAGGCAGCAGCGGGGTGGTGCGCAACTGCGCGTCGGACAGCCCCTCGCATTTCCAGGCCAGGGTGGAGCGGTGGTAGTCGAGCCAGCCGTCGAGCATCTCGCGCTCGTCGGCCGTGGTGGAAGGTTCGGAACGGTGGGATCCATCACTGATCGTCATGGGCTCCATCCTGGTCGAACACGAGGGTGGTCACCACCGATTAGGCTGCGTACTCCCACAAGGAACAAACCTGGAGGTCCCGGTGAAGGTCGGCTGTATCGGACTCGGCGACATCGCGCAGAAGGCGTACCTGCCCGTCCTGACCACCCGCCCGGGGCTCGAACTGCACCTGCAGACCCGGACCCCGGCCACCCTCGAGCGGGTCGGCTCCCAGCACCGCGTCCCGGCCGAACACCTGCACACCGACCTCGACTCGCTGCTCGCGCAGAAGCTCGACGCGGCCTTCGTGCACGCACCGACCGCCGTCCACCCCGAGATCGTGGAACGGCTGCTGGAAGCGGGCGTGCCGACGTACGTCGACAAGCCGATCGCCTACGAGCTCGCGGAATCGCGCCGCCTGGTCGAACTGGCCGAAGAACGCGGGGTCTCCCTCGCCGTCGGCTTCAACCGCCGCCACGCGCCCGGCTACGCGCAGTGCGCCGACCACGCGCGCGACCTGATCGTCATGCAGAAGAACCGGGTCGGCCTGCCCGAGGACGTACGGACCTTCGTCCTGGACGACTTCATCCACGTCGTCGACACCCTGCGCTTCCTGCTGCCCGGCGAGGCCGACCAGGTCGACGTACGGGCAGTGGTGCGGGACGGCCTGATGAGCCAGGTCGTGCTCCAGCTGTCCGGTACGGGCTTCACCGCGCTCGGGATCATGAACCGCCTCTCCGGTTCCACGGAGGAGGTGCTGGAAGTCTCCGGGCAGGACACCAAGCGCCAGGTCGTGAACCTCGCGGAGGTCATCGACCACAAGGGCCAGCCCACGGTCCGGCGGCGCGGGGACTGGGTGTCGGTGGCCCGCCAGCGCGGCATCGAGCAGGTCGTCGACGCCTTCCTGGAGGCCGTGGCCGCGGGCACGACCCTCAGCGCGCGCGACGCCCTGCTGACCCACGAACTGTGCGAGCGGGTGGTGAGGTCCGCTCTGGAGCAGGCGTCCTGAGCGGCCGCGGCGCAGGCGGCTACCCGGTCGGCGTCCGCGGTGTCCCGACGGGTGCCCCGGCCGGTTTCCCGAGCCGCACGGAGCGGGCGCCCGCAGCCGCGCAGTGGACGGCCAGAGCGGCCAGCGCGGCGCCCACCGGCCAGTCCCCGAAGCGGACGTACAGGGTCGTGCCCCGCGCCAGCGGGACCTCGTACACCCGCGCCGTGCTCGCCGAAGCGGACAGCACCGGCCCGATCCGCTCGCCGGACGGGCCGTGCACCGCGCTGATGCCGGTGAGGGTGGAGTGGACCTCGGGGCGGCCGGTCTCGGCGGCGCGCAGCGCGGACAGCGAGGCGTGCTGCGCCGGGGCCCAGCTGTCCTGGAAGGTGGAGGTGGCCGACTGGTCGACCAGCAGGGCGGCACCCTCGCGGACGAGGTGGCGGCTCATGTCCGGGAACGCCGACTCGAAGCAGACCAGCGGGCCGAGGCGGACGTCCGCCCGGCCGGGCAGGTCCATCAGGACCGGCGCCTCGCCCGGAACGCGGTTCTCCTCGGCCGCCTTGCCGACCGAGGTGGCCCAGCCCAGCAGCTCACGGGCCGGCACGTACTCCCCGAACGGGACCAGGCGCATCTTGTCGTACCGGTCACCGGTCGGGCCCCCGGGACCGACGAGCACCGCCGATTTGCGGATCCCGGGCCGGTCGGCGGCCCGCGCGTCCACGTTGACCAGCAGCGGAGCCCCCACCCGCGCCGACAGGGCGGCGAGCCGCCGGGCCAGGTCCGGGCGGGCCGTCAGGTCCGCGCCGACACTGCTCTCCCCCCACACCACCAGGTCCGGGCGGAGCCCGGCCAGGGTCACGGTCAGTTGCTCCCCGACGGCGAACCGCCGCTCCGCACTGTCCGGGCCGTCCGGGAGCGGACCCGGCTGTACGAGAGCCACGTGCAGCGAGCCCGCCGGCTCCGGGCGCGGAGCCCACAGCCACACCACCCCCGTCAGCACCGCGCAGCCCGTCACCCCGGCCAGCGCCGGCATCCGCGCCCCCGGCGCGGTGATCAGCAGGACCAGCGCGCAGTTCACCGCCACGACCAGCAGGCCGACCAGCCAGACCCCGCCCACCGAAGCCACCCGCAGCGCGGGCGCCACCTGCCACTGACTGGCACCGAGCAGCCCCCACGGCCCGCCCAGCCCCTGCCAGGACCGTCCCAGCTCCGACAGCAGCCAGCCCGCCGGTACGAGGACCAGCGCGGCCGCCGCCCGGCCCGGCCCCGGGGTCCGGCCGAGCAGCTCCCGCACCAGCAGCGCCCAGGGAATCCAGAGCAGGCCCACGAGCGCCGCCACGGCGAGGAGGAACACGTGCAGGCTGGGCAGCAGCCAGTGGTGGACGGCGAAGACGAAGCCGGCGCCCCCGAGCCAGCCTTCCAGAGCCGCGCGCCGGCCGGTGGGGGCCGACCTCAGCAGCAGGATCCAGGGCACGAGGGCGACGTAGGCGAACCACCACAGCGCGGGGGCGGGGAAGGCGAGGCAGGGCAGGGCTCCCGCTGTGACCGCCGCCGGCGCGCGCCACCACGGAACCCGCTTCGAGACCTCCGGGACCGTCAGCATTTCGTAGGGCCTCCGCTTCCAGGATGGAACAGCCCTGCCCGTCGGACCATTCACCCGTCGAACCATCCGCCCGTCGGCACATGCGTCCGTCGGCCCATGCGTCCGTCGAAGCATCAGAACGACATGTGCCGCCACTTCTCGTGGACGGTGACCCGCGAGAGCCGCCAGCCGGACCGGGCGGTACGGGTCACGGCGAAGGTGTAGCGGCCCGCGGCGACGAAGTTGGGCGCGGTGACGGCGGGGCCGCCCTCGTCGGGCTCTTCCCCGGCCAGCCGCATGGGATTGAGGAAGTCGGCCCGGACCTCGGCCGTGTCACCGGGGGAGCCGCCCTGGTCCGCGATCCGGATCAGCCGGTTGACGATGAGGTGCTGGCGCACCGGGAACAGCTTCATCGTCTCCGCGAGCCAGTCCGCGACCTCCCCGGCCGGGCCCTCGATCCCGCCGGCCGAGGCGTAGTCGGCCCGCCCGCCCGGGGCGAACAAGGCGCGGTACGCGTCCCAGTCGCCGTCGTCCACGGCGATGGCGTACCCCGTGACCAGCTCGTCGATCGCCAGTCGGTCCATCACGCCCGCAAGGTCCACACGCTGCGTCATCGGGTCAGTGTGCGGGCGCGGGGCGTGGAGGCCAAGGGGCGTGCGCGGCCCGGATCTTCCGGCCCCGGGTCAGTGTCCGGAACGCGCCTCCCGGGGACGGACCACCACGAGGTACGCGTCGCTGGCCAGATCCATCACCACCTCCGCGGGCACGCCCTCGCGCATCCGCTGCGCCGCGTACTCCTCGGCCGGCCAACTCCCCCTCGGACTTCCGGCCGGAAACCGCTCCAGCACCACTCGACCCATGGGACACCCCCTGCTGCTCGCCTTCAGGTCTCTTCCAGCACAACGACGCGAAGGCCGCCCGGGAACGTTCCCGGGCGGCCCTTCGATTCACGCGGAGCGGTGAGCGCAGCCGTACTAGCCGGCCGATTCGCCGGCGTGGGGGCTGAGGACGCCCATGCCGATCAGGACGAACAGCAGGATGCCGAGCAGCACCCGGTAGATCACGAACGGCATGAAGCTCTTGCTGGAGATGAACTTCATGAACCAGGCGATGACCGCGTAGCCGACGAGGAAGGCGACGACCGTGGCGAAGATCGTCTGAGGCCACTCGATGTGCCCCGGGTCCTCCATCACGTCCTTGATCTCGTACAGGCCCGATGCCAGTACGGCCGGGATGGCGAGGAGGAAGGAGTAGCGGGCCGCCGCCTCGCGGGTGAAGCCCAGCAGCAGACCGCCGGAGAGCGTGGCACCCGACCGGGACACACCCGGGATCAGTGCCATCGCCTGGCAGAGGCCGAAGATGAGGCCGTCCTTGACGCCCAGCTCCTTCAGGGTCTTGCGCTCGCGGACGACCCGGTGCCGGCCGCCCTCCTCGTCGCGCGCCGCCAGCCGGTCGGCGAAGCCGAGCACGAGGCCCATCACGATGAGGGTGGTGGCGATCAGCCGCAGATCGCGGAACGGGCCCTCGATCTGGTCTTTGAAGGCGAGGCCGAGGACACCGATCGGAATCGAGCCGACGATCACCAGCCAGCCCATCTTGGCTTCCTGCTCGGAGCGCAGCGCCTTCGTGTACAGCGAGCGGAACCAGGTGGAGACGATCTTCGCGATGTCCTTGCGGAAGTAGATCAGTACGGCGGCTTCGGTGCCGATCTGCGTGATGGCGGTGAAGGCCGCTCCCGGATCGTGCCAGCCGGCGAACGCCGCGGTCAGCCGCAGGTGGGCGCTGGAGGAGATCGGGAGGAATTCCGTAAGTCCTTGGACGAGACCGAGGATGAGGGATTCGATCCAGTTCATGTCGGGGTGCGCTCGTCCTTGTGATCGTTGGGCAGTTCGGGTCCGATGCTAGGGCCCGTGGGGTGCCGCCGTGACCACAGGGGGGTGTACGGCCGTCAGTTCCCGCGCCGGCACGGGCCGCTCGGGCCCCCGCACGGGCGCCAGCCGGTGCCGCTTGCGCCAGGCGACGACCGACGCACCCACCGCGGAGAGGGCGATGAAGCCGAACGATGCGAGGAACGCGGGGGAGGTCGGGGAGGAGGCGCTGGCCCCCGCGATCACGTACGCGGCGGTGTTCGGGACCACGCCGATCGCGGTGGCGAGCAGGAAGGGGAGCCAGCCGCAGCGGGACAGCGCGGCGGCGTAGTTGGCCATCGCGAAGGGCAGACCGGGGAAGATCCGGACCGCCAGCATCGAGCGGAAGCCGTGCCGGGCCAGCTGGTCGTCGGCCGCCTGCAGCCAGCGGCCGCGTATCAGCGGACGCAGGGCGTCACGGCCCATCATCCGGCCGAGGCCGAAGGCGATCCCCGCACCGATGACCGAGCCGCCGACCGCCGCGACCAGGCCGAACTGGGAGCCGAAGAGGGCCCCGGAGGCCAGGTTCAGCAGGGGCCGCGGCACCAGGGCGGCCGTGCACACCCCGTACGCCGCGGCGAAGAGCAGGACCGCAGTGCCCACCGGGAGTCCCGGGGGCCAGCCCTCCGCGAGCAGCCGCTGGGGCTCGTACAGCACGACGCAGACGCCGGCCGCGAGGAGCAGCACGACGAGCAGCGAGAGCCGGGTCCACGGCGCGAGGAGGAGGGACATTCCGGGAGACTAACCGACCCCCCTGTCCGAGCGCCGTAATCTGGGCCTCATGCAGCCGAACGACCGGCGGCCTCCACGGGCCGCGCACAGCGACCTCGCCGAGCTGTTGGTGGCACGGCTCACGCGGTCCTACGGCGCCGCCGCCGACGCCGGGCGGGCCGGGCCCATGGCCGCGTACATGAAGGACGTCGCTCCCTTCCTCGGGATCCCCACCCCGCTGCGCCGCGAGCTGTCGAGGGCCGTGACCAAGGACACCCCGAAACCGTCCGAAGCGGACTGCGCGGCCCTCGCGCTGCGCTGCTGGGAGCTGTCGGAGCGTGAATACCGGTACTTCGCCGTCGACTACCTGCGCCGGCACGTCTCCCGCTGCTCCTCCGGCTTCCTGCCCGTGGTCCGGCACCTGATCGTGACCGTCCCCTGGTGGGACACCGTCGACCTGCTCGCCGCGCACACCGTCGGCCCGCTCGTGGCGGCGGACCCGGCGCTCGCCGCCGTCATGGACGAGTGGATCGAGGACGAGGACCTGTGGGTGGCCCGCACCGCCCTGCTCCACCAGCTCCGGTACAAGTCCGCGACCGACACCGAGCGGCTCTTCGCCTACTGCCGCCGCCAGAGCGGCCACCCCGACTTCTTCGTCCGCAAGGCCATCGGCTGGTGCCTGCGCGAGTACGCCAAGACGGACCCCGGCGCCGTGCGCGCCTTCGTCACCGCCGAGCGGCAGTCGCTGTCCCCGCTCTCGGTGCGCGAGGCGCTCAAGAACATCGGCGAAGTCCGGCCCGCCGCCGCGTAATTCGGCCGCCGCGTAATTCGCTGGCCCCGGCGCACACGGTCCGGCAGGATCGACCGCATGTCCAGGCACGCCTTCCCCGCAGCGCCGTCCGCAGTCGCGGACGCGCCGAAGGCTGCCGTCCCCGCACAGCTCGCCGCAGGCGAAGCCGCATTCGACGGCGCATTCGGCGGCGCACGAAGCTGACCCTTCCCGGAACGTCCGGCGGACCCCGCAGGGGGAGGGTCGGTTCGCTCAGGGGGTCCCGTATTTCCAGCTTCGGACCACACGGGAAGACATCATGGCCAAGACGGCCTTCGTGCGCACCAAGCCGCACCTGAACATCGGCACCATGGGTCACGTCGACCACGGCAAGACGACGCTGACCGCCGCCATCACCAAGGTCCTCGCCGAGCGCGGCGGCGCCTCCTTCGTGCCGTTCGACAGGATCGACCGGGCCCCCGAGGAGGCCCGGCGCGGCATCACCATCAACCTCACGCACGTCGAGTACGAGACCGACACCCGCCACTACGCCCACGTGGACATGCCCGGTCACGCGGACTACGTCAAGAACATGGTCACGGGCGCGGCCCAACTCGACGGGGCGATCCTCGTCGTCTCCGCCCTCGACGGGGTCATGCCGCAGACCGCCGAGCACGTGCTCCTCGCCCGGCAGGTCGGCGTGGACCACATCGTCGTCGCGCTGAACAAGGCCGACGCCGGGGACCCCGAGCTCACCGACCTCGTCGAACTGGAGGTCCGCGAGCTGCTCACCGCGAACGGCTACGGCGGGGACGGCGCCCCGGTCGTACGGGTCTCCGGGCTCGGGGCGCTGGACGGCGACCCGCGCTGGACCGCGTCGATCGAGGCCCTGCTCGACGCCGTGGACACGTACGTGCCCATGCCCGTGCGGTACACCGACGCGCCCTTCCTGATGCCGGTCGAGAACGTCCTGACCATCACCGGGCGCGGCACCGTCGTCACCGGCGCCGTCGAGCGGGGCACCGTGACCATGGGCGACCGCGTCGCGCTGCTCGGCGGCGACGGCGAGGCCGTGGAGTCCGTGGTCACCGGGCTGGAGACCTTCGGGAAGCCGATGGACTCCGCCGAGGCCGGCGACAACGTCGCGCTGCTGCTGCGCGGGGTGCCGCGCGACGCGGTGCGCCGCGGCGACGTGGTGGCCGCGCCCGGCAGCGTCGTACCGAGGCGCCGCTTCACGGCGCGGGTGTACGTGCTGTCCGCCCGCGAGGGCGGCCGCACCACGCCCGTGGCGACCGGCTACCGGCCCCAGTTCTACATCCGCACCGCCGACGTGGTGGGCAACGTGGACCTGGGAGAGGCGGGCCTTGCCCGGCCGGGGGACACGGTCACCATGACCGTGGAGCTCGGGCGGGACGTCCCGCTGGAGAGCGGGCTCGGCTTCGCGATCCGCGAGGGCGGGCGCACCGTCGGGGCCGGGACGGTCACCGAGGTCGGGTAGCGGCCCGGGGCGGCCGGGCAGGACCCGCTGTGGTGGCGGTGGTCGGCTTGCGCCAGACTGCCGTCACCACTGGCATGCGGGGAGGGAGCAGTTCGTGGAAGACGGCAGCACGGGTGAGGGCGATGGCGTCGGCGGCGGGGAACGCAAGGGCACGGCCCTGGTGCTCGGCGGCGGCGGGCTGACCGGCGTCGGCTGGGAGGCCGGGATGCTCTACGGGCTCGCCCGCGCGGGCGTCGACCTCACCGGAGCCGACCTCGTCGTCGGGACCTCGGCCGGCTCGGTCGTCGGCGCGCAGCTCACCTCAGGACTCCTCACTCCGCAGGAACTGTACGAGCGCCAGCTCGGCGACCCCGGCGGGGAGCTCCCCGCGAAGCTGGGGGCCTCCCTGATCGGGCGGTACGCCGTCGCGATGGTGCGCTCCCGCGACGCGAAGTCCTACCGGCGCCGGATCGGTGCCTTCGCGCTCGCCGCCGCCACGGAGCCGGAGGCGGTGCGCCGCAAGGTGCTGGAAGCCCGGCTGGTGTCGCACGACTGGCCCGAGCGGCGCCTCGTCGTCGCGGCGGTGGACGCAACCACCGGTGAGCTCGCCGCCTTCGAGCGCGGGAGCGCGGCCGGGCTGGTCGACGCCGTCTCGGCGAGCTGCGCCGTACCCGGGGTGTGGCCGCCCGTGACGGTCGCGGGGCGGCGGTTCATCGACGGCGGGATCCGCTCCGCGACCAACGCCGACCTGGCCTCCGGCTACGCGCGCGTGGTGATCCTCGCGCCGATGGCCACGGGCGCCGGGCTGATCCCCTCGCCCGCGGCGCAGGCCGCACGGCTGCGGGAGGCCGGGGCGAAGGTGCTGCTGATCACCCCGTCGCCGCAGGCCCGCAAGGTCTTCGGACGCAACGTACTGGACCCCGCGCGCCGCGATCCCGCCGCCCGGGCAGGGCTGGAGCAGGCCGCCGGGCACGTGGAGCAGGCGCGCGAGGTGTGGGCGGCTCCGGGGGCCTGACAATGGTCCGGTGAGTGACGAACAGATCCCGGTGATCCGGGACGTGGCCCAGGGCACCGCCAAACTGATGCCGGACATCGACCGGGAGCGGGCCTGGCTGCTCACCGTGGACGGGGCGCCGCAGTCGTACGTGGACCTCGACGAACCGGAGCACCTGGAGTTCGAGTACGTACGACGCCTCGCGCACGTCCTGGACTGCGCGGGCGAGCCGGGGGCCGCGCTGGACCTGCTGCACCTGGGCGGCGGCGCGCTGACCCTGCCGCGGTACGCGGCGGCGGGCCGGCCGGGGTCGCGCCAGGACGTGGTCGAGTTCGACGCCGGGCTCGTCGCGCTGGTCGGGGAGTTCCTGCCGGTGGCGCCCGGGAGCGGGATCACGGTGCACGTCGCCGACGCGCGGGCCTGGCTGGCCGGGGCGCCGGACGCGAGCGCGGACGTGGTGGTGGGGGACGTCTTCGGCGGATCCCGCGTGCCCGCTTCGCTGGCCTCGGTGGAGTACGCGCGCGAGGTGGCCCGGGTGCTGCGGCCCGGCGGGGTGTACGTGGCGAACCTCGCCGACGGGGCGCCGTTCGCGTTCCTGCGGGGGCAGCTCGCGAACTTCGGGGCGGTCTTCGGGGAGCTGGCGCTGATCGCGGAGCCGGGGGTGCTGCGCGGGCGGCGCTTCGGGAACGCCGTGCTGCTGGCTTCGCAGCGGGAGCTGCCGGTGGCGGAGCTGTCGCGGGTGTGCGCGGGTGACGCGTTTCCGGCGCGGGTCGAGGTGGGGGCGGCCCTCGCGCGGCTGATGCGGGGGGCTCTGCCGGTGGCCGACGCCGATGCGGTGGCTTCGCCCGAGCCGCCGGAGGGGGCGTTCAGCCTCGGCTGAGGGGGGCTTGCCGGCCGGGCGCTGTGCGGAGCCGGTCCCCTGCCCGCCCTTCCACCGTCCCCGGGGGTCAGCCCCCGGCCCCGGGCCTCCAACACCGGCTGGGGTTGGGGGGGGGGGGATTGGGGCTGTCCGGATCGGGTTGGTGGAGTTCGGGGAATGGACGGGTGGTTGGT
>NZ_JBHWMB010000038.1:49074-72979 GCF_042730015.1 Streptomyces sp. NPDC059957
CTCAAACGCCGGCGGGGCTGGAGGGGGCGGGGCTGGAGTCGGCCGGGCTCGGCTTGGTGAGGTCGGGGCCGTGGACGGCGGGCGGCTTGCGGGTCATGCGGCGGACGTCCGGGACCAGGAGAACGGCCGCCGTCACCACGATCACCAGGGCCGCGCAGCCCCAGAGGGCCGAGGTCCGGCCGACCGCGGTTTCGACCGGGCCGGCCAGCGCCATGGCCAGCGGGAGCATCGAGAGCGAGCCGAACCAGTCGTAGGAGGAGACGCGGGAGAACATCTCCTCGGGGATCTCCTGGTGCATCGTCGTCATCCAGCTCACGCCGAACACCTCGATGGCGGCGCCGCTCACGAACATCACCGCGCACAGGCCCCACACGGGGAGCGGCACCGCCAGCCCCGCGGAGGGGAGCGCCAGCGGGAACACGCACAGGGTGCCGGCCAGGAGCAGGCGGCGAGGTTTCCAGACCATCATCAGGACGGCCCCGCCGATGGTGCCGAGGCCGAAGAAGGCCAGGGCGACGCCCCACGGAGCCGCCCCTCCCAGCTGCTCCATCGCGACCAGGGGCCCGTAGACCGCTTCGGCGGCGCCGACGACCGCCACGACGACGGAGAACTGGAGCACGATGCTCCACAGCCAGGGACGGCTCTTGAACTCCACCCATCCCTCGCGCAGATCGGACAGCAGGCCGCCGCCGGGAGCGCGTTCGGCGATGTGGCCGACGTCGAGGAAGGCGCGCAGGGCTCCGGCCGCGGCGAAAGCGGCCGCGTCCACGGCGAGCACCCAGCCGGGGCCCAGGAAGGCGACCATGGCTCCGCCGAGCGCGGCTCCGCCGACGGTGGCGCCGTTCATCGCCATCCGGAAGAGGGCGAAGGCGCGGTTGGCCTGCGGACCGGAGACGGTGGCCATGAGCATGCCCTCGGCGGCCGGGTTGAAGAAGGCCGTACCGGTGCCGCACAGCGCCGTGAGCAGCATCATCTGCCACAGCTTCGGTTCGCCGGTCAGGACGAGGAAGGCAAAGGCGGCCTGCGAGAGGCAGTTGAGGGTGTTGGCCGCGACCATGACGTGATGGCGGGGGATCCGGTCGGCGACGGCTCCGCCGATGAGGAGGAAGAGGACGAGCGGCAGCGTACGGGCGGCGGCCACCAGGCCGAGGTCGCCGGCGGTGCCGCCTGCCTGGCCGACCGCGAAGGCGGTCGCGATGAGCGCTCCGTGGCTCCCGAGGTTCGTGATGACCGCGGCACCCGTCAGCAGGGTGTAGTTGCGGCCGGCCCACTCCGGCCTGCGGCGGGGGGAGTGCGGACGGGCGGAAGCGGGGGAGGGGGAGGACGAAGAGCTCACCTCCGGACTATCCCCGTCCCGGGCCGGGAAACCAAACGGATTTCCGGCCCGGGAGGCAGGCAGCGCGTGGGAGATCAGCCCGCGTTGAGGCGGACGCTGCTCAGGATCTTCTCGTAGGTTTCCTTGCTCACTTCGTCCTGGACGTTCGCGGCTCCGTAGAGGACCCAGGTGGAGAGGTCACCGTTGGCGGTCGTGAAGCTGAAGGCGACGGACTTGCCGTCCGAGGAGCACTTGTTCTCCTTGGGCAGGCCGCTGACGGTCGCGGTCGCCATGTGCCCCTTGAGCCCGGAGGTGGTCGTGTATTCCTTCGCCTGGGCGACCTTGGTGGTGCCCTTCGGTGCCTTCTGCGCGTACGCGGCGAAGGCCCAGTTGCCGGCCTCGTTGTACGCGGCCTCGGCGGTGCTCTTCGCACCCATGCCGCCCTTGGTGCCGGCGGCGGCCAGTGAGGTCGAATCCTCCTTGCCGTCCTTGTCGGCGTCGACCAGGCACCACTCCTCCTTGAGGATGGCGGGCGCACCCATCATGACGATGGCCGAGCCGTCGCTCTTGGACTCGTCGCCGAAGCCGATGGACAGGCCCGAGGACTGGACGTCCCAGTCCGGCGGGACGTCGAAGGCGGTGCCGTACTTCGGGTTGAGGACGACCTTCCAGCCGGGGATCACCGGCTTGGCGTCGGCGCCGCCGCGCGGGTTGGCGCTCGGGCTCGCCGGGGCGGCCGGAGCGGAGGAGGCCGGGGCGGAGGGGGAGGCGCTCGGCTTGCCGTCCGCCTGGTCGGAGCCCTTGTCGTCCCGGGTCAGGACGAACGCCCCGGTGGCGGCGGCCGCCACGACGACGGCCGAGGCGGCGACGATGGCCACGGTCCGGGTCGCGAACGGGCTCCCGCCGCGCGGGGGCTGGGGCGGCGGGGTGCCGCCCCACTGGGGTACGGGAACGGTCGGGGGCTGCTGGCCCCAGGCCTGGGGAGCGGGGGGCTGCTGCGGGTACCCGTAGCCGGGCTGCTGCTGCTCCCCGTACGCCACCGTCGGCGGTTGCTGCTGGTACGGGTTCGGCGTTCCCGGCTGCTGCTGGTACGGGTTCTGATGCGCGTCCTGGGGGCTGGGTTCTCCCCCGGGCGGCTGCTGCTGTCCTGGCCACATGGCCGGTAACGATAGTGGGAGTGCGGTCGGGGAGCCACGGCCGCCCCCGTGAGGGTATGGCCAAGGTCTACTACTCGTGGGTAACATCGCGTCCATGAGCGCTGACCAGATGAACGTGGGCGAACTGCTCGCCGCGACCGTGCCGATGGCCAAGACCCTGAACCTCCAGTTCCTGGAGACCACCCCCGAGCGTGCCGTCGTCCGGCTCCCGGACCAGGCCGAGTTCCACAACCACCTCGGAGGCCCGCACGCCGGCGCCATGTTCACCCTCGCCGAGTCCGCGAGCGGCGCGATCGTCCTGGCCGCCTTCGGCGACCAGCTCTCGCGTGCGGTGCCCCTCGCGGTGAGCGCGGAGATCGGCTACAAGAAGCTCGCCAAGGGCGTCGTGACGGCCACCGCCACCCTCGGCCGCCCGGCCGCCGAGGTCGTCGCCGAACTCGACGCGGGCGGCCGCCCCGAGTTCCCCGTCACCATCGCCATCCAGCGCGAGGACGAGGCCGTGACCGGCGAGATGACCGTCGTCTGGACGCTGCGCCCCAACGCCTGACGGCCTGGTGCCGTGACCGGCAAGGTTCCCGGCCGAAGCGCTAGAGTCCCTCCTCCGACGACGGATGGAGGGGGTCTCGTGCCGGGCCGAGCCAAGATCAGCATCAGCCTCGACGCCGAGCTCGTGGTGGAGGTGATGGTCCTCGCCGGGATCGGCTCGCCCCAGGACGCGGTGGAGGCCGTCGTACGGGACTACGTCGAGCGCGGGCACCGCACCGAGGCGCGGGTCCAGCTCCAGGACGAGCCCCGGCGCGAGCCCGACCCCGGCGGGCCGCCGCCGCAGGGCTGACACCGGCGTCCGCCGGTCTCGTGGGCAGCAGGACTGAACAGCGGTGTCCGCCGGCCTCCTGCGGGAGCCGCCGCAGGGCTGAACATCGGCCTTGCGGTGGCGCGCCTGAAGGGGGCCCGCGCGGTGGTCGGCGCACAGTGGGCGGCGGGAGCGGTCCGGCGCGGGCCGCTCCCGCCACCTGACGCCGATGCCCACGCCGCAGGGAGCGCCCATGAGCGAGGCCGTGTCCAGACGCCGTGCGATGCGCCTCCTCGGGGCGATGGGCGGCCTCGGCGCCGCCCTCGGCGCGGCCGGCTGCGTACCGGCGCCGCCGCCCGGCGCGCAGCCCCGTAGGGCCTCCGCCTCCGGGGCGTCCCCCGCCGCCGCACCCGCGGCCGGCCGCACCGCCCGGATCGACGCCCTGCTGGAGCGGCTCACCCTCGAGGAGAAGACCGTCCTGCTGCACGGCGGCCCGGACCCGGACCCGCTCGGCCAGGCCGGCTACGTGCCCGGCATCCCGCGCCTGGGCATCCCGGCACTCCGCCTCGCCGACGGTCCGGCCGGGGTCCGCGTCGCCAGGCCCGCCACCGCACTGCCCGCGCCGGTCCTGCTCGCCTCCGCCTTCGACCCGGCGCTCGCCCGCGCGTACGGCCGGGTCCTCGGCCGCGAGGGCCGCGCGCTCGGCATCGACGTGCTCCTCTCGCCGATGGCCAACCTCATCCGCACCCCGTACGCCGGGCGGAACTTCGAGACGTTCGCCGAGGACCCGAAGCTGACGGCCGACCTGGTCGCCGAGGTCGTCCGGGGCATCCAGGACGAGGGCCTCGTCGCCACCGTCAAGCACTTCGCGCTCAACAACCAGGAGAAGGGCCGCGACACCGTCGACGTGATCGCCGCCGAACAGACCCTCCACGAGACGGAGCTACGGGGCTTCGAGGCGGCCGTGGCCCCCGGGGCCGGCGCCGTGATGGGCGCCTACAACAAGGTCAACGGGGTCTACGCCTGCGAGAGCAAGCCCCTCCTCGACGAACTGCTCCGCGGACGCTGGGGGTTCGACGGCTGGGTGATGTCGGACTGGAACGCCACCCACAGCACCGTCGCCTCGATCGGCGCCGGCCTCGACATGGAGATGCCCGGGGGGACGCATTACGGCGCCCCGCTCCGGGAGGCGGTGCGCGGCGGGTCCGTCCACGAGGGCGCCGTGGACCTCGCCGTACGCCGGATCCTGACCACCCTCGACCGCTTCGGACTGCTCGCCGGGCACCCCGCCGCCCGGCCCTCCCGGGACGCCGCCGCCGGAGCCGCGACCGCACGGCAGATCGCCACCGCCGGCGCGGTCCTGCTGCGCAACGAGCGGGCCACCCTGCCGCTGACGGGCCCCGCCGCCCGCTCCATCGCCGTGATCGGCCCCACCGGGCGGACCCCCTTCGTCGGCGGCGGAGGCAGCGCCCACGTGGTGCCGGACGCGGCCGCCGCCCCCCTCGACGAGATCCGGCGCCGGGCCGGGAGCGGCTCGACGGTGGCCTACGCCCTCGGCGAGGACCTCTACGGGCGCCCGCTGCCGGCGAAGCTCCTGACGCCCGACGCGGGCCTCGACGACCGGGTGGTGGCCCCCGGGCGCACCTGGGGCTTCGAGGGGACCTTCCGGCTGGCCGCCGACGACGAGTGGACCCTGCTCGTCCACTACACCGGGAAGCGCCCGTCCGTCCGGCTCGACGGGGAGGAACTCTTCCCCGTACGGCAGGGCGTGGCCGAGCAGTTCGCGGGCGGACTGCTCGCAGCCGCGCCCGACGGCCGTACCGTGCGCCGCCGCACCCTCGCGCTCAAGGCGGGGGAACACCGGCTCGCCGCCTTCGCCGAGGGCGGACCCAAGGGGCAGCGACTGCGGCTGCGGCACACCACGAAGGCGACCCGGGCCGCCGACCTCGCCGAGGCCGTCAAGGCGGCCAAGGCGGCCCGCAGCGTGGTGCTGTTCGCCTACGAGGACGCCACCGAAGGCAGCGACCGCACCTCCCTGGGCCTCCCCGGCGGCCAGGCGGCGCTGATCGAGGCGGTCGCCGCCGTCAACCCGCGCACCACGGTGGTGCTCAACACCTCCTCCGGTACGACCATGCCGTGGCTCCCGCGTACCGGAGCGGTCCTCCAGATGTACTACCCGGGCCAGGAGGGCGCGGCCGCCACCGCCGACGTGCTCTTCGGCGACGCGGACCCGGGCGGTCGCCTCACCCAGACCTTCCCGGCCGACGAGCGGGCGACCCCGGTCGGCGCGGACCTGATGCGCTACCCGGGGGTGGGCGGGCGGCAGGAGTACACCGAGGGGGTGCACGTGGGCCACCGCTGGTACGACCAGCAGCGGGTGGCTCCGCTGTTCGCCTTCGGGCACGGGCTCTCGTACACGACCTGGGCGTACGAGAAGCTGGCCGTCCGGCCGGGCGGCGCGCACGGGAAGCGGAGCGGGCTGCGCGTGGAGTTCACCGTCCGCAACACCGGACGCCGCACGGGCACCGACGTGGCCCAGGTCTACGTAGGGCCGTCCCCGGACCTGAAGCTGGACCAGCCGGTCCGGGCGCTGGCCGGGTACCGGCGCCTGACCCTCGAGCCGGGAGAGGCCCGGCGGATCGTCCTGGACATCGACGCGCGCACGCTGTCGTCGTGGGACCCGCAGCGGGACGCGTGGGTCGTGGGGACGGGGCGGCGCGAGGTGTTCGCGGGGCGTTCCTCGCGCGAACTGCCGCTGCGGGCAAAGGCTGTGGTGGCGACCGGATAGGCTGCCCGTTCGGCCCGCCACAGGGGGCGGGCCGGGGTGGAGAACTTAAGGGGACGTACCGGTGCACATCCAGGAATGGCTGGAGACGATTCCGGCGGTCAGCATCTACCTCCTGGTGGGGCTCGTCATCGGACTGGAAAGCCTCGGCATTCCGCTGCCGGGTGAGATCGTCCTGGTCAGCTCGGCGCTGCTGGCCTCGCAGCAGGGGCACATCGACCCCGTGGTGCTGGGCATCTGCGCGACCACCGGGGCGATCGTGGGCGACTCGATCGGCTACGCGATCGGGCGCAGGGGCGGGAAGCCGATGCTGGAGCGGCTGGGCCGGCGCTTCCCCAAGCACTTCGGGCCGGACCAGGTGGCCATGGCGGAGCGCTCCTTCGACAAGTGGGGCATGTGGGCCGTCTTCTTCGGACGGTTCGTCGCCCTGCTGCGGATCTTCGCGGGGCCGCTGGCGGGGGTCCTGCACATGCCCTACTGGCGATTCCTCGTCGCGAACGTCCTCGGCGGGATCCTGTGGGCGGGCGGCACGACGGCCGTCATCTACTCGATCGGGATCGTCGCCGAGCCGTGGCTGAAGGGGTTCTCGTGGGTGGCCCTCGTCCTGGCCCTCGTCTGCGGGATCGCCATGACCGTGGTGGTGCGCGGACGGATGAAGAAGGCGGCGGCCACGGCGCGGGCCGAGGCCGGTACCGGCGCTGCCGCGGACGCGGCCCCGGACGCGGCCGATGCGGTCCCGGCGCAGGCCTCGGCCGCTCCGGCCGTGCGCACCGACTGAGGGGCCTGGCTGCGAGGCCCGGCTGAGTGGCCTGGCTGATGGGCCCCCTGGCTGAGAGGCCTGGCTGATGGGCCCGGCTGAGTGGCCCGGCCCCCGCCCGGCCCGAAGGCGGGCGGGGGCTTCGGTGCCCGAGCCCGTTACGCGCCCGGGGTCACCGAGGCGCGGTGCTGACCGGCCAGTTCGGTGTACATGAGGGCGTTGACCTTGAGGCCCTCGCGCTCCTCGGCGGTCAGCGCGCGCCGCACCTTCGCCGGCACGCCCGCGACCAGGGAACCGGGCGGGACGATCATGCCCTGCGGGACCAGCGCCTGGGCGGCCACCAGCGAGCCGGCGCCGATCACCGCACCGTTGAGGACCGTCGCGCCCATCCCGATCAGGCAGTCGTCCTCGACCGTGCAGCCGTGCACGACGGCGTTGTGGCCGATGGACACGCGCTCGCCGATGGAGACGGGGAACCCGGGGTCCACGTGCACGGTGCAGTTGTCCTGCACGTTGCTGTCGGCGCCGAGCGTGATCGGACCGCAGTCCGCGCGGAGCACCGCCGAGTACCAGATGCTCGACCCCGCGCCGAGGGTCACGTCACCGACCACGACGGAGGTGGGAGCGGTGAACGCCGTCGGATCGATCACGGGGTTCTTCCCGCCGACACCCGCCACGAGTGCCTGGGCCGCCTGCTGCGTCATGTGTTCTCTTCCTCTTCCGGTACGTCGTGTCGCGCTACCGGCACCGTAGGCCACGCCGTCCGCGGCCCCGGGGATGGGGTGAAGATCACGGCGCGGCCCGGGCTCCCGGCGCGCTACGGTGACCAGGTGGCGAAGAACCAGAACACGTTCTCCTCTCTGACGGCGGCCCCTTCTCTGACGGCGCTGCGCCGCCGGCTCGCCGGACGCGCGGTCCACGCGGGCTGGCGCTGGATGCAGCGGGCCGGCGCGGTCACCGCCCAGACACCCGGAGGACTGCGCTTCGGCGCGATCGGGCACGGCACCCGGCTCGCCTTCCCGCAGGGCACGGTCTTCGGTGCGCCCTGGATCCGCCTCGGCGACCACTGCATCATCGGGGAACAGGTCACGCTCACCGCCGGGATGATGCCGGACCTCGACCTCGGTGCCGAACCGGTCCTGGTCCTCGGCAACGGCGTGGTCATCGGCCGGGACAGCCACGTCATCGCGGACACCCGGATCACCATCGGCGACGACACCTTCTGCGGTCCCGGGGTCTACATCACCTCCACGAACCACAGCTACGACGACCCGCACGAGCCCATCGGCAAGCAGTGGCCGCGCAGTGCCCCCGTGGAGATCGGGCCGGGCTGCTGGCTGGGGACCGGCGCGGTGATCCTGCCCGGGGCCCGGCTGGGCCGCAACGTCGTGGTGGCGGCGGGGGCCGTCGTACGGGGTGACGTGCCGGACCACGCCGTGGTGGCGGGGGCGCCGGCGCGGATCGTCCGCCGCTGGGACCCCGAGACGGGCTGGCAGCCTCCGCTGCGCACCCCGGCGCCGGTCCCGATCCCCGACGGGGTCACCCCGCAGCAGCTGCGGGCGCTGGGCGCACTGGCGGACGTGACGGAGCCGGAGTGAACCCGCGGGTCAGGGGCAGGTCTCCTCGAGCTTGACCGTGCCGAACACGATCCTCGTGCCGACGTCGGCCTTCGTGCCGGCGGCGGGTGCCTGCGAGCAGACCTTCCAGTTCCGGTCGAGGACCTGCATGCGGCTTCGGCCGAGGGCGTCCGTGGAGCCTAGGAGGAAGAACCCCGCTGCCTGCGCGTTGTCCTGGGCGGTTTGCAGGACCTGACCGACGCCGTCGGGGACGGCGGCCTCGGCGGGCGCCGGCGCGGGGGCCGCCGGTGGCGTGGTGGCCGGCGCGGCGGGCTTGCTGCTCACGGGAGCGGGGGCGGGTGTGGCTGCGGCCGTGGTGGTGGGTGCGGCGGGCGGCGGGGAGACGGGCTTGGGCTCGCTGGTGAGGGCATCGGAACAGCCGGTGAGGGCGAGGAGGCCTGCGGCGGCGAGGACGACGGCGGTGCAGTGTGTGCGCATCGCGCCACTCTGTCCGGGTCGCGGGGACTGTGTGGTGCCTGTGACCGGTCTGTGACGCACGGGAATGCGGGGGGATGCGGGGGGCGCCCGTGCGGGCTCTAGCCCGCCGCGAGGAGGACCGTGCCCGCCAGGGCCAGGCCCGCGCCCGCCGCCTGGACGGTGCGCAGGCGTTCCTTGAGGACGGCGAACGCGGCCAGGGCGGTGATCACCGGGTAGAGGGAGGAGAGCACGGCGGCGGTGGTGACCGGGCCGTGTTGGGCGGCGATCGAGTAGGTGCCGTTCGCCGCGACGTCCGCGAGTCCGACGAAGGCGAGCGCCGGCAGCAGCCCCCACAGGATCCGCAGGCCGCCCGTACCCGCCGGGAGGGCCGGGACGCCGCGCCGGGTCCGCACCCACAGGGCCGTGCCGCCGACGGCGACGTTGGTGACGCGCTGGACGAACAGGGCGAGGAACAGGCCGGGCACGGTGGAGGAGGCGGGGGCGATCAGCGCCATCACCGCGCCGAAGCCGAAGGCCGCGACGAGGGTGAGGATCACGGCCTGCCGCTGTACGGGAGCACCGCGCAGTTCGGGGCCGCCCGCGAGGACGATGCCCACGACGGCCACCGCGATCCCCGCGAGCTGGGCGGCGCCGGGCCGCTCGCCCAGGAGCAGCCCCGCACCCATCGGCACCACCACGCCGAGGGAGCCGAGCGGGGAGACCACGCCCATCGGGCCGAGGGCGAGCGCCTTGTAGAAGCTGAGCATGGCGACCGGGCCCACCAGCCCCGCTCCCACCGCGAACCAGAGCTGCGGTCCGGCCTCCCGCCAGGCGCCGGTGCCCAGGACCACCGCGCCGAGCACGAGGACGGCGATGACCTGGGAGGCCACGACCACCGTGAGGGCCGGTATCCGGCGGGTCAGCAGTCCGCCGCCGAAGTCGGCGAGGCCCCACAGGGCGGCGGTGGCCAGGGCGAACAGGGCGGTCATGACAGGCCTCGCAGTACAGTGTGTTGAACGGTGGAGTACACGGTGGAGTACAACGCACGATAGTTCAGCCTAGTGAACCCTGTCATCCAAAATATTGTACGGAGTGGACGGAACGGTGTCCGATCTCGAACAGCTCACCCAGGCGCTCGGCCGCAACCTCAAGCGCTGGCGCGGGGAGCGCGGATTCACCCTGGAGGCCCTCTCCGCCCGGTCGGGCGTGAGCCGCGGCATGATCATCCAGATCGAGCAGGCCCGTACGAACCCCAGTGTCGGCACGACGGTCAAACTGGCCGACGCGCTCGGCGTCAGCATCACAACCCTGCTCGACCACGACCGTGGTCCGCGGGTAAAGGTGGTACTGCCGGGGCAGGGGGTGCGGATGTGGTCCACCGAGAGCGGTAGCGGCGCGAGCATGCTGCTCGGCGACGACCGGCGGGGGCCGGTGGAGATGTGGACCTACCGGCTGGAGCCCGGTGAGGGGAGCGCCTCGGACCCGCATCCGCCGGGCACCTTCGAGATGCTGCACGTCACGGTCGGGGAGCTGACGCTGGTGGTCGCCGACGAGGCCTACGCCGTACCGGCCGGCGGGGCCGTCTCCTTCGAGGCGGACGCTCCGCATGCCTACCGCAACGAGGGGCCGGGTCCGATGGAGATGACGCTGGCGGTCTCCATCCCGCCGGTGACCGCCCAGGCGCACGCCCGCGCCTGACCGGGGCGGGGCGTGGCGGGCCCCGTGCGCCGGTCAGCGCGGGCCGGTGACCCCCAGGCCCGCGCCGCGGGACGTCCCGCGTGCCGTCTCCCGCGTCGCGGCGAGCGCCGCCCGCCCGGCCGCCGGTTCGCAGACGCCGCCTGCGATGAGCGACTCCACGAACGGTGCCGCCAGTGAGCCCTCGGCCAGGGTTCCGTCGAGGTCGAGCACGGCGATCCGGGCCTGGATGTGGGCGTGGCTGTGGGCATGACTGCGGGCACGGCCGATCACGGTGGCACTCCCTGGTCGGGGTCGGTCCGAGGTGCGCGGCAGACCCCGACGGGGAGGCGCGGTCTCAAGTATCCGTACCGTTTGGGCGGTTTGGATACTTGAGCCGCGTTGAAAGGGCTGAAGGGCGGGAGGCTCCCGGAAGCCCTACAGGGCCGGGATCTCGATCGCCGGGCAACGGTCCATGACCATGTCCAATCCGGCCGCGCGGGCACGGTCGAAGGCGGCCTCGTCGACCACGTTCAGCTGGAACCAGACGGCCTCCGCCCCCTTCGCGACGGCCCCGTCGGCCACCGTGCCCGCCAGCGCGCTGTTCACGAAGACGTCCACCACGTCCACCTTGAAGGGGATCGCCTCCAGCGAGGGGTAGCCCTGCTCGCCGTGGACCGCCTCTGCCTTGGGGTGTACGGGGACCACGCGCTTGCCGTACCGCTGGAGGATCTCTGCCACCCGGTACGCGGCCCGGTCCTGGTTGTTGGACAGGCCCACCACGGCCCAGGTGTCGCCGAGCTCGGTGAGGATCTTGCGGATGGTTGCCGGGTCGCCGTACACGTGTGCCGCCTCCTGATGCTGCTGGTCCTGCTGCGTCCGACCGCTGATGGCCGTCCTCCCGATCAACAGAAAAGACGCATGTCGGATTCCCCGTAGGGTGGACGGGTGAAGGCAGACCAGTACGTGACGGTGGCCCGTGAGGGTGTGCACGAGTCCGAGATCAACCGCTCGAGGTTCCTGTGCGCGCTCGCGCCGGCGGCGACCGAGCGGGAGGCGCAGGAGTTCGTCGCACGGATCCGCAAGGAGCACCCCACCGCCTCGCACAACTGCTACGCCTACGTCATCGGCGCCGACGCCTCCGTGCAGAAGGCCAGCGACGACGGCGAGCCCGGTGGCACCGCCGGGGTGCCGATGCTCCAGATGCTCACGCGCCGGGACATCCGCTACGCGGTCGCCGTCGTCACCCGCTACTACGGCGGCGTGAAGCTCGGCGCCGGCGGGCTCATCCGTGCCTACGGCGGGGTCGTCGGGGAGGCGCTCGACGTGCTGGGCACCGTCACCCGCCACCGCTACCGGCTGATCACCGTCACTGTCGACCACCAGCGGGCCGGCAAGACCGAGAACGACTTGCGCTCCACCGGCAGGACCGTGGTCGACGTGCGCTACGGGGCCGCGGTGGAGATCGAGATCGCCCTCCCCGAGGCCGACCTGCCCGCCTTCGAGGCGTGGCTCGCCGACAGCACCGCCGGGAGCGCCACCCTCACGGCGGGAGGGGAGACCTACGCACCCTGAGTGCCGGCGGGTGATGTATCAGGAGGGTCAGCTCACCGGCTGGGCCGCCTCCACGAGCCGCGGGTCGGAGAAGAACGCGCCGGGCTGGGTGAGGCCCGCGTTCACCCGGACGAAGCCGTCCATGGTGTCCTGGCTCTCGGCGACCTTGCCCAGGACCCGCTGCATCTCGGGCGGCGGCGGTTCGAGGGCCGCGAACCCGGCGGTGAACTCGTACATCTGCATGACCCGTTCGTCCCTCGCCTGCTGGTAGCCGCGCATCGAGTCGTCGAACGCGCTGCGGCCCGCGAAGGCGTCGCCCAGGGCCTGCGCGCACAACTCGGCGTCCTGGAAGGCATCCTGGATTCCCTGCGCCGTGATGAAGTCCTTCAGGTACCCGGCGTCGCCGACCAGCGCCCACCCCGGTCCGTAGGGGACCCGGAAATGGTTCTCGACGGCGGTGCCGACCAGCCGTCCGGTACTGGTGGCGGCGGCGATCCGGTCGGCGAAGGCCGGCGCCCGGTTCAGGGTCTCGTGGTAGCCGCCCTCGATGTCGGCGCGGTTCGCCTCGAAGTCCCGCATCGGCAGTCCGCAGATCACCAGCGTCACGTCTTCGTTGGTGGGCCAGGCCGCGAAGGCGCGGTCGCCGCGCACGTACGCCTCGAACCCGCCGTGCATCGGCATGTTCGCCCAGTACGTGTAGTAGCTGACCTGGAGCTTCGGCTTCTCCGCGTAGCGGGGGGCGTCCACGGCGCGGGCCACCATCGAGTGGGCGCCGTCGGCGCCGATGACGACCCGGCCGTACTCGGCGGTGGCGGCCCCGTCCGGGCCGTGGCCGCGGATGCCGGTCACCGCATCCCCGTCCGTGACCAGGCCCTCCACGGTGAACTTCTCGCGCACCTCGGCGCCGGCCTCCACCGCCGCGTCGACCAGGATCTTGTCGAGGACGGTCCGCCGGGGCGCGTACGAGCCCCGGAGGCCCAGGCCCGCCGGTGACCCGGAGATGACGAGGGGGCCCAGGTCGAAGGTGTACGTGGTGATCTCAGGGCAGCCGGTGGCGACGACCCGGTCCAGCAGGCCCCAGCGGCGCAGGGCCGCGAGCCCGGGCGGGTGGATGAGGTGGGTGGAGAGCGTGTCGCTGGGGAAGACCGCCCGGTCCACCACCAGTACCCGGTAGCCCTGGCGGGCCAGCAGCATCGCCGTGCTCGCGCCCGCGCAGCGGGCTCCCACGATCACGGCGTCGTAGGTCTTTCCGGTCATGCGGATCGCCTCCCCGAAGGGGTGGGGCTCTTATGTGTTCCACGGTAGGCCGCGGCGCCGGCCACCGCCTCGGGGGAACCGCGCGGTCCGGTGGCCGGCCCCGAGTGCCGGTTCCCGGTACTAAGAGGTGATGGGTGGATCAGGGGGCGGCATGCGTGAGCGTGGCAGGGGGGGGCGACTGCGAACCCTGTGCTGGTTCGTGCTGGTTTTAGAGGGGTAGTAGGGGTAAACGTGCAGGTCCGGTCGATTCACCCCTCATCACCCCTATCAACCCCAACCGTGCTGGTTCGGTGCTGACGCAGCACGCCAAGCCTGGACGCCTTCGGGGGTGTGTCGGCAAGCGGAGCGAACAAGATCGGACCGGCGAACTGGCGAGATCGGTCTGAGCGGTGACAGGCATGGACAGTGGGCGTAAGTCAGCCACCGCAGGCTCATGCGGTCCCCGATCCCTGCGGGAGCGGAATACCGGGGTGGCACGATTCCGCCCGACTTCAGGCCGCACATCTTCCGGACTGGAATCGTGTAGTCGGTGAACATGCCCGGGGTCCCGAGGAGTCCATGTGCGATTGAATCTCGGGCGGCGTAAGGGAGCATGCTCTTAGTGCGGCTGCGTGCCCTCCCTCGGCCCGCGACGTGTCGGCCGGACATGAGCGGCGTGCGGCCGTCGGATGTGACCCTGGCCTACTGCTGGCTCAACGTCCAAGCAGCGGTGTCCGGGGCACTGATCGTGGGCAGGGCGAACCAGATACTGGTGCCGTCGAGCGCAGCTGTGCCTCTATGCCCCCTCCCAGTCAATAATTCGGGCCCGAGGTGTGTCCCGAAGCCGCCGCTCGGCACCCGCGTGTTGCCGCCCAGGTTCAGTGCGGAGAATCCGGGACATCGAAGCACTGGAGGGCGTTGCCCTTTCGCCTACCGAGCCGGTCATCACCGCCATGAGTACCGGCAGATCAAGCCCGAGTGATCACCTCTCCTTCGCGCATCCCACGACGGGCACCACGTCACAGTGCTTGCTGAAGGAACAGAAGGCCGGGCGATGCCCGTCGCACTGAGGCAGTCGAACGATCGTCCCCACCTCATGCCAGATGTGCTCTGCAGGCGGCGCAGGTCGCTCCAGGATCCGGCTGAGCGCTCCCGAACTCCATGGAGCACCGCTGCGCGAGGAACGGCCTTCTGACGGGCTTGTCGCATCCTCTGGATTTGATCGCCGGAAAGTGTCGGTGGCGCCTCGAAGGCCGCAAGTGCCTCCAGCTACCGCGGGGTCTCGTGGCGCGCCACCTGCGACGGGTCGCGGCCCGGGTCGTGCACGGTCCCGTGCGGCCGCAGCCGGTGCAGAGCGTTGCTGAAGGCGCTGGTCAGCGTGGTGGCGTCGGCCAGATCCGCGAGCAGGCGTGAGCCGGAGTGGTTGACCACCCCCGTGCCAGTCGGCGCTGACGACGAGCTGCGAAAAACGTGTTGGACGGCAGGCTGGGCGATGCCACAGTCTGGCTGTGATCATGACCAGCGGATCTTCCGTACCTGTTTCGTTGCCCGACGGCCTCACCCTGCGAGAGGCGAGGCCCGCAGATCTTGACCAGATCGGCGCGCTCCTGTCCGAGCGCGGTGAGCCGGACGACGCTGTCGACCACCGGCTGGTTGTCACCGACCCCGACGCGGGCTTGTCCGCCTGTGCCGTGGTTGTCGACGGCGACCGGGTCGTGTCCACCGCGACGCTCCTCGACGAGGAGGTGTGTATCGGAGGCGTCCGCCTGCCCGCCGGCCAGGTAGAACTGGTCGCCACCGAGAGCGAATACGAGGGACGCGGGCTCGTAAGGGCGCTCATGCGGTGGGCTCATGAGCGCTCTGCCGCCCGTGGCCACTCGTCCAGGCGATGATCGGAATCCCGTACTTCTACAGGCTGTTCGGCTATGAGTACGCCATCGACATACCGCAGGTGCTGAACGTGAACGCCTTGCCGCCTGGCGATGGAACGGCCACGCTCCGTGCCGCCCGGCCCTCCGACATCCCCTCCTTGGCTGCCCTGCAAGCCTCGGCCCAGAGCGGGTTCGATGTGGCCATGCCGCACTCGGCGGCGTGCTGGCGATGGCTCATGGACCACGAGTCGAGCAACCTCTGGGTTCTCGAGCATGCCGACACGGTCATTGCCACCGCGCGCACCACGCCTCCCGGTGAGGAGATGCTCCTGGCCGAGGCTGCGGCCCGCGACGAGGCGGCGGCACGGGACCTCCTGAGCGGCGTTGCCGCCCTGGCACCCGGCGACCGGATACGGATCGTCCATCGGGCGGGCACTGTGACAGGCAACGCGTGGCAGGAGTTCATCGACCACGAACCGCACCGGAGTGCAGAGCAGTACTACATCCGCATCCCGGATGTCGCAGCGCTGCTCGACAGGCTGCGCCCGCTGTTCTGGCAGCGCCTTACCGCGGCCGGGATCGACCGCACCGGCCGAGACATCGTCATCTCCACCTTCGGCGCCCACTACCGGATTCCCGTTCTCGCAGGCGGGCTCGGTGAGGTCGTCACCGGCGGCCCGATACAGTCGCCTGGAGCCATGGAAGGAGCCGGGGTGGCGCCCGACCATCTGGCCGCCCTGCTGTTCGGCCCGCACGGAATGCAGGGGCTGACCCGGATCCGCCCCGACGTCTACTCCGCGGACGAGGAGCTGTTCCAGACGCTTTTCCCTCCACTCACTGCCGACGTACTCAGCTACTACCTCCCGTACTAGGTGTATTGATCACGAGCGTTGTTGACGCTGGTCTGGTCTTGAACATGGCGAAGACCTCCGGTGTGGTGGGAGCTGTCTAGGAACTCACCGCACGGAGGTCTTCGTCCCACCGTAATGACCGGCTGTGGCATACCCCCTACACGCCACAGCCCTCACCATCCACGCGGCCACCGGGGCAGACATCAGCAGACTCGCACTGATCCGCGGCATCGACATCAGCGCGAAAGAGATACACGCCGCCGGCATTCACGGACAGCTCAACGACCGCGCCCCGGACAGCCCGCTATTCCCGCTCATCACGGTCCAGGACGGCGAACAACTCCGCCTCACCGCAACAGGAATCCGCTACAACCTGAAGCCCACACCGTAGAACCGATACTGTCCGCACCCGTCCCCAACTGTCGGCACCCAGCCCCTGCCACCACAGCCCTCATGGGGCTCAGCGGGCCGTGGACGCGGGAGGGACGGTGGACATCGCGTGGCCGTGGGCCGCAGTAACGCCGGCGTGATGACTGCTGAGCAGGCAGACGGACTGCTGTGGGATGTGGAGCCGGGACACGAGCCGGCCTACGGACACGCTCGCCGTGTGAGAGCGAGTTCGAGGGGCGACTTGACGTCTTCACGAAGAGCGCTCGCAGGTTCCCGCAGTTACGTGTCTTTGCTGAGGAAGTCCAGGAGGACCTGGCGGCTGGTCTGGGAGGTGAGGCTGCCGTAGACATCGTCGAAGGCATGCTCGGCGAAGGGTAGTTCCTCCACCGTGGTGTCTATGCCTTCGGCTCGGAGTGAGGCGCTGAAGTCCTTGATGGTTTCGGCACGCGCGCTGCGGTCGCGGTCTCCCACGACGAGCAGTGTGCGCTGCAGGCCCCTCCGAATGTCGGTGGTCGGGGAGACCTCGCGGTAGCGCTCGGGGTATTGGGCAGGTGTGCCGCCTGTGAACAGTTCTGCGGCCTCGCGGGTGCCGGCGACGTCGTCCTGCCACATGCTGTCGACGTCGGTGCCGGGGTAGAAGCCGACTACCGAGAACGGCGGCTTGGGGGTGGTCCCGTCGGTGGCCTGCATGGTGCCGTTCTGGAGGCGATAGGCGGTGTTCATGGCGAGGGTGCCGCCGGCCGACATGCCGCCCAGCGAGATACGGGAGGTGTCGATGCCGTACTGGTCGGCGTGGTCCTGTACCCAGCCCAGGGCGGTCATGAGGTCTTGCGGGGCTTTGTTCCACGTGGGGCGGTCGGGGGAGGCCAGGCTGTAGTCGACGGCTATCACGGCCACACCGTGGTCCGCCAGCCAACGGCCGGTACCACGCAGGTCGCTCTTGTCGAAAGTGTGGAAGCCTCCGGCATGGGCGAGCACGATGGCCGGCGCCTTGCTTCCCTGGCTTTTCCTGGCCAGGTATACATCCGCTTCGAGTGCCTCGCCGTCACGAGTGGCATAGATGTGGGTTGTATCCGGCGTGGCACCCCCGGGGTAGGCGAGCTGGCTGAAGATCTGACTGAAGGAGACCTTCGTGCCGGCGTCGCGCGCGGCAGCGAACTGAATGCCGCCGATGGCCAGAGCGGCGATGGTCGACAGGGCGGTCACCGCAGTGAGGATGCGCCCCCAGCGCACCAGGCCGCTACGCCAGGCCAGGGCTCCCAGGACGGCGCCGGCCAGGGCGAGGAGCGCCAGGTGGAAGGGGTACTGCCCGCCGATGACCGGGCCGATCACGCCGGCCTTGGGGATAGCCGGAAAGTAGGCGCCCAGCAGAATAGCGGCTGTCAGAAATGCCAGGACGGTGGCGGTCAAAGCGGAAACGACACGTAGAAACCTTTTGATCTTGCCAGGAGACGTGGCCTGCGGGGCGGGTGCCGGGCGTCGGGCTGTGGCCATGGTTGCGTTCCTCGGGCGTGTGGGATGCGGGAGGACAGTGCCTCCAGACGGGACACCACAAGGTTCGCTTTCAGGGCTGGTGATCTGCGTCCCCCGGAGGAGCCAACCTGCGGCGTAGCTCTCCAGAGCTACGCCGACCCCCGAGGAGCGACCGGACTAGCGGTCCCCACTCCTGCTGCAGGCAGAGCCGTGCCAACTGTCGGCAGGCATGGCTGGATGCCGTCGCAGGGCGGGGCTGTCCAAAGGCTGGGAGCGGCATGGGCGCGCCGGTCTACGTGGCGGTTCGCAGCGAGGGTGTCCAGCGGGCAGCATTGCCGGGGGCTACCAGGCCGGTTTCGTAGGCGAAGACGGCGGCCTGGGTGCGGTCGCGCAGCTGCAGCTTTCGCAGGATGCGGCCCACGTGCGTTTTGACCGTCTCCTCGGCGACGACCAGTACCAGGGCAATCTCCGCATTGGACAGGCCCTGCGCCACCTGTGCGAGAACTTCGGTCTCGCGGTCGGTGAGGGCATCGATGCGCACGCCGGTCGGCGGCTTGGCACCAGGACTCACGCGGGAGAATTCGGCGATGAGCCGCATGGTGATGTCGGGTGCAAGCAGAGCCTCGCCCCGGGCTACCACCCTTACGGCTTCCGCGAGCTGGATGCCGGAGGCGTCCTTGAGCAGGAAACCGGAGGCCCCGGCGCGCAGTGCCTCGTAGACGTACTCGTCGAGGTTGAAGGTGGTCAGGATGAGGATCTTCGTTGATGTTCCGGGGGTCGACGTGATCTGGCGGGTGGCCTCGATGCCGTCCAGGCCGGGCATCCGGATGTCCATCACGATCACGTCGGGTGCCAGTTCCTCGGCCCGGGCGACGGCCTGCGATCCGTCCTCGGCGGTGGCAACGACCTCGATGTCGGGCTGGGCGCCGAGCAGGACGGAGAAGGCTTCCCGGACCATGGCCTGGTCGTCGGCGATGAGCACGCGGATGGTCATGCGTAGGTCTCCTTGCCGACGGCGCGCGAGGTACAGGCGGGCAGCGTCGCGCTGACCTCGTAGCCGCCGTCGGGGGTGGGGCCAATGGCAAAGTCACCGCCGAGCATTGCGATGCGCTCCCGCATGCCGATGACACCGTGCCCGGCACCGGGTGAGGGGGCAGCGGGGAGTGTGGCAGGCCCGTTGACGACCCTCAGGCACAACGCATCGCGTGTGTAGGTGAGTTCGATGCTTGTCTCAGCACCGGGGGCATGGCGCAGAATGTTGCTGAGGGCTTCCTGGATGATGCGGTAGGCCGACAGTTCCACGCCCGGGGGCAGATGGCGGGCAGTGCCCTCGATCCGGGTGGTGGTGCGAAGGCCGGCAGCTCGCACGTTGCCGAGCAGGCCATCAAGCTGCGCCAGGGAGGGCTGCGGGCTGGTGCCGGTTGTGCTGTCGCCGGGGTCGTTCGACCGCAGGAGGCCGAGCATGTGGCGCAGTTCGGCCAGCCCTTCCAGTGCGTTGGTGCGGATCGAGGCCAGCTCAGTGACCAGTTCTGGTGGTGGAGCCTGGACCCGATAGGGCGCGGCATCGGCTTGGATGGAGATGAGTGACAGGTGATGGGCCACGACGTCGTGCAGCTCGCGGGCGATCCGAGTGCGCTCTTCCAGGACAGTGCGCAGCGCCCGTTCCCGGGCCGTGGCGGCGATCTGCTCGGTGAGGCGTGCATGGTCCTCGCGGCGGCCGCGTGCCACGCCTCCGATGAGCACGGCCAGAGCGAACAGAGCGAGGGCCCCAGCGATCATCTTCCATGAGCCGACGGAACAGCCGGACAGCTTCAGCAGAACAGCCAGCAGGGTGCTGAGTACGGCCGCAGTGATCGCCGAGAACAGGCGCACCCGCAGCGCGAGAAGGAAGAGGACCCCGGCGTGCACCATCCACACATAGATCTGGGTGTCGTGGGTGGGCGGATACTCCAACGTGATGCCGGCGACGAAGGCCATCGACATCCACCAGGCGGACGTCGGCCAGCGCAGTGCCACCACCAGCATGGCCGCGTGCCCGATGGCCAGGATCGGGGCGGTCGCGCCCGCCGCGGCGGCCGTCAGAGCAGCTGCGAGGCACACGACGCTGTGGGGTAGCCAGTGGAGCCAACGGGGCCAGGCCAGCGGCGGCATGGGGCAGCCTCGCACGGTGATGAGGTCAGCCCGCAGGATGCGAAGGCTGGGGAGGTCTGCCATCGCAGCGGTCGTCTCGGGCACGTGTTCATTATCGGACATCGCAAGTTACTCCGGTGGGTCCGGAAGCGAGGCGTTCAGCGAACGTGCCGGTACACAGAGGCGCGGTGACGAACGTGGCCGGCACCGCCGATGTAGCAGCTGCACAGATTGTTTCACTCGTTCATGACGCCTTCCATTCCAAAGTTCATCCGTAAACGAGCCTACGGAGCAGCCCCTTGGCCGGCATCCCGCTGGAGAGCCATACCAGCATGTAGCTCTTCAGGGGGACGAGACTGTCAGAGCCCCGTGCCAGGATCCTCCCCAGGTCGGTGACGTCGATGCCATCCCCGGAAGCAACCCTCGGTCGTATCCGGGGCGGCCCGGTGCCCGGCCCGCGCCCCCACCCGGGGCGGCGCGTCAGGAAGGGGTGCAGATGGACATGGACGACGACGCCGCGGAAGCGTGGCGCCCTGCTACCCCGCTGTCACGGCTGCGGGAGCTGGCGGCACAGGATCCGGGGTCGGCCCGGATCGTGGCGTCCCGAATAGGCCTGTCGGCCGAGCTGGCCGAGGAGGTGGCCATCCGGGCCGTCGCCGGCGGCCCGGACTGGTTCGGGGTCCTGCGCGCGCTCGCCGCCCACCCAGCCACCTCGGCTGAGCGCCTGGCCGAGCTCGCCGCCCACCCGGAGAAGTCGGTGCGCCGGGTCGCGGCCGTGCACCGTGCGACCCCCAAGGCGGCGATCAAAGTGCTGGCCCAGGACAGATCGGCGGCGGTGCGCCGGGCACTGGCCGGGTGCGAGAAACTGCCGCGCAAGGTGGCCGCGTTGCTGGTCGCCGACGCCTCCGCCGAAGTCCGGCTGACCCTGGTGCGGCGGGTCGGCGCCCGGCCGGAGCATCTGCGGGCCCTGGCCACCGACCCCGACGCGCGCGTGCGCCGGGTGGTGGCCGCACTCGGCCACGCCGGAGACGCGGACCTCACGGACCCGGACCCGGGGGTGCGCCGTACCGCCGTCGACAAGCGCTCGGCACCGGAACTCGCGCCGTGGCTCGACACCTTGGTGCAGGACCCGGACAGCCGGGTCCGGGAGCTGATCGCCCAGCGGTACCACAACCGCACCCCGGCCGTACTGGCCAAGCTCGCGGCGGACGCCGAACCGTGCGTCCGGGCCGCAGTGGCGGCCAACGCGTTCACCCCTGTCCGGCAGCTCACCGAACTGGCCGGCGACCCGAGCCTGACCGTGCTCGTCGCGATCAGCCAGAACACGGCAGCCCCGCCCGAGACACTTGCCCGGCTGACCGACACGATCGCACACTCAATCGGGGGCGGCGAGAGCATTGGCTTCGGGCAGCAGGAGGACGTCCAGCGCCTGGTGTACGCGGCACTGGAACACCCCGCCACCCCGCCCGAGTCGCTGCGCGCACTGCACGCACTGGATCTGTGGCCGTACTTCCAGCCGGGGAACGCGATGGCCCAGCCGAACTGGCCGCCGGACCTGCTGGTCGAGTTCGGGCTGACGTACTGCGCGAGCACGGTGTCGGGCAAGGCGGAACGCATGAGCTTCGCGGCGATCGACGAGGCCCGGCACACCGAGCCGCCGGGAGACGTGCTCGCCGCCATGGTCCGCAGCCCGATCTACTACCTGCGTCGCGCAGTCGCCAACCGGCACACCCCGCCGGAGGCTCTGGCCGCATTCGTCCGCGATCCCGCCCGCGCCGACGACAGCAGCCTCCTCGACGACATTGCCAAGAACCCGGCGACGCCGGTCGAGATCCTGCTGGCCTGGGCCGAGGCGGGCGTGCGCCACTACGACATGCTGGAGAACCCCGCCCTGCCCGAGCCCGTGCTCGCCGCCATCATGGCGTGCCCGGACACCTCGTACGCCGCGCAGGCCCACTGGCTGCTGGAGGTCCGGGCACTCCGGGCCGGAACGGAGACCCCTTGCTGACCATGTCCTCCTGGCGGGCCCGGTTCGACCGGCTCGCCGACACTTCCGCGGTGGTCGAGCGGCTGGGCTCCCAGGCGAACATGGCCGACTACCTCCAGGACACGAGCATCGCGTGGCAGCACCACGCGGGCGATCTGGTGGTCCCGGAGGACCTAGACCTCGACATCGCGCTGATCGTCGACGGTGACCTGATCGTGCACGGTTTCCTGGACGACTACGTCTCCGACATCGGCATGCTGGTGGTGCTCGGCGACCTGGTGGTGCGCGACCTGGTCTCCTGGGGCTCGGTGTACGTCGCGGGCGATCTGCGGGCGGAGGGCATCGTCTACGGCTACTACAACGACTTCACCTTCGAGGTGGAAGGCGAGGTACACGCCCGGGCGCTGGTGCTGTACGACAAGTCCGCCTCCTACAACACGGGCGAGCTGGAGGTGGAGGTGGAGTCCTACCACCCGCCCAGGAAGCAACTCCGGGCCGCCCGCGACATCCTCGTCCCGCAGGTGTACGACGGCGGGGCGAAGCGGGCCAAGCAGGGACTGCCGCCGAAGCTCCGCCGCCCGAGCTACCAGCGGGTCTGCCGCCGACTGCGGGAGGGCCGGCCGCTGTTCCGCAGCGCGTAGGGGCGCCGCCTGCTCCCTGATGACCACCTTCCCCACCGCGGTCCCCTGCTCATCCGCCGGGGCGAGCCCGTCCACCGCCCGCTCGGTGCGCGCGAAGCAGTGCATCGAGGGAGATCTCTCCCTCCCGCACCGTCACCTGCGACAACCGGTGCGCAGTGCGGGAGTCGATTCCGCCGGGGTTGCCGTCGACGTGGATCAGCAGTTCACCGGCATCAAGCTCTCCGCGGTGGCCGCCGACATCATGGGCGTGTCCGGACGGGCCATGCTGGAGGCCTTGATCGCGGGCGAAGACGACCGGCAGGTCCTCGCCGAACTGGCCAAGCGTCGACTCCGCAACAAGATCCCCGAACTCAACCAGGCGCTGCGGGGGCGCTTCTGTGAGCACCATGCCTTCCTGGCCCGGCTGCACTTGAACCACTACGACCAGCTCACCACCGCGATCGAGGCGCTCACCGGGCGGATCGAGGAGGCGATGTCGCCTTTCGCGGCGTCCTCGACCGACTCGACACCATCCCCGGGATCAACTGGGCCGTCGCCGAGGTGATCGTCGCGGAGACCGGTGGCGACATGACCCGGTTCGCCACCGCCAAACACCTCGCCTCCTGGGCCGGAGTCTGCCCCGGCCACAACGAATCCGCCGGACGCACCAAGAACACCAAGGTCCGCCCCGACAACCCGTACTTCAAAGGAGCCCCTCGGCCTGGCCGCCCTCGGCGCGGCCCGCACCGAGGGCACCTACCTCCAGGACCGGTACAAACGCCTCGCCGGCCGCCGCGGCCCGATGAAGGCCCTCGTCGCCGTCGAGCACTCGATCACCACCGCGATCTGGCACATGCTCACCGACGACAAGCCCTGACACGAGCTCGGCGACACCTACGTCACCTCTCACTTCCCCGCGCGGCTCATGGATGTGACGCTCAGCGGCCCCAGCGGGGTCGGGCGCAGAGTGGCGAAGCCGAAGTGGTGGTAGAGGGGGACATTCGCCGGGTCCGCCGTGGTCAGGTACAGGCCGTGTGGGGCGGGTGTGGTCGCCAGGACGTGGTCCAGGAGGAGGCGGCCGGCGCCGCGTCCGGTCAGGTCGGGACGGACGCCGACGAACTCCAGCGTCCAGGCCCCCGGGGGCGCGCCCCCTTCGGTGGCGTCCAGGTAGCGCAGGGTCCGGCCGAGCGCGCGCGGCCCGCAGCGCAGCCCGGTACGGGCCGCCCAGAGGGCGCGCGCGCCCGCGGCCGGGCTCGCGCCCGGCGGGGTGAGGGAGGTC
>NZ_JBHWMB010000038.1:72989-77339 GCF_042730015.1 Streptomyces sp. NPDC059957
TGTTGAGTGCGGCCCAGGGGGAGCGAGTGCCCGTTGCCGGTCCTGCGCCTGTTGGGGTGGGGACGGCTGCGGGGGGGAGTTGGCCGTCCGCGCCCACGAGCGCGGTACGGCGGGCCCCGTCGAGGCCGGCGTGGGTGCGCAGGATGGCCCGGAACCAGTGGTTGCGTACGGGGGCCGAGCCGCCGCAGATCCAGGAGACGGCGGGCTCCCGGGCGAATGCGGCGGCCAGCAGCTCGGCGCAGGCGGCCGGGTCGGGGTTGGTGTCGATCCGCCAGGAACGCTCGGCTCCGGTCTCAGTCATTCCGCCTCCGCTCCAGCGGCGCCTCGGGCACGAGGTGGCAGACGAGCAGCTTGAGGAAGAACAGCGGCGCGAACCAGGCGAGCGCGGCGGGCACCGGCAGCCAGAACAGGTTGATCAGGACGGCCGCCATCAACAGGGCCATCGCCACCGGACGTCTGAGGTGCACGGGCGCGAATTCGACGAGCACCGCCCCGCCGAGCAGCAGCGCGGCGTTGGTCAGCGTCCAGGCGAGGTCACCGGACAGGACGACCAGCCCCATCGCGGCGAGGTGTATCAGATGCGCGGAGACGAACAGCAGCCGGGCGCGCCTGGCCCCGGGGTCGGCCCGGTGGTACCAACGCTTCGCGGCGTTGGTGGCGTTGGTGAGCACTCCGCCGATCAGGTCGAGCCCGGCCAGGGCGACCACGACGAGTTGCGCGGTGGACCAGTCGCGTGTGGTCCCCGAGGTCCACAGGCCGGCGGCCAGGAGGAGGGCGCAGCCGAGGAGGCCGAGGGTCTCCACCACGGACTCGGAACGGGACTTGCCGGGGCCCATGAACCGCTCCAGGCGTCCCGCGAGGCCGGGCGGGGTAGCCGGAATCTCCCAGGAGATCCGCAGGTCAGCGCGCATCGGTCGGGTCCTCTCCGGCAGCTGTGGCGACCGAGGTGACTGCCCCGTCCCACAAGCCGCGCAGCAGGCGCCACAGTTGTGCCGAGGCCTCGTCTTCGGAGAAGTCCGCGGCTCCGGCGAGGGGCTCGGTCGTCATGCGGGCCAAGGCCCAGGCGTCGGCGGCCCGGATGACCGCCGCGGTTACCGACACCAGCAGTCCATGGTCCACGTCGGTACGGATCACTCCGAGCCGCTGCCCGTCCGTGACCAGGGCGCCGAACCAGTCGAGCCACAGGCCCGCGTGGGTACGCCCGATGGCGGCGTCGGCGAGGGCCAGGTCCTCCGGGTTGTCCCGCAGGTGGACGGCGAGGGCGGCGGAGCCGGCGGCGAACCGGGACCGGAAGTCGGCCTTGTCACGGGCCGGGACCCAGGGGCCCAGGGCGTCGAGCAGTCGCTCGAGCACCCCATCGAGGACCGCGGCGAGCAGGTCCTCGCGGCCGTCGAAGTAGTGGTAGGCGGCGGTCTTGGAGACCCCCGCAGCTTCGATGATCTTGTTGTAGGAGGCGCCTTCGGTGCCGTGTTCGGCGAAGTGCCGGCGCGCCACCCCCAGGATGAGCTCCCGGCGCTCTGCGGGCAGGCGATCGAAACGGGGAAGAGGCATGACCGCACAGTACCACTGGGGTGTACCACCAGTACACCCCAGTGGTACACCTATCTTGGGGGCGGATCGGGCAGCTGTCGGAGCAGGCTTCGGCACGCCGCATCGGGTAACAGCCGCCTCCACACCTGACCACAAGCCGGCCACCTTCACGCTCCTGCTCGGCTTCGCCCAGCAGCGCACCGGCCGTCGGCCCGTCCGGCTGAGCATCGCCGACCTGGACGCGCCGGCCATCGGGGCGTTCCTCCAGCACCTGGAAACCGTACGCGGCAACACTGCCGTGACTCGCAACGCACGCCTGGCCGCGCTCCGTTCGTTCCTCCGCTACGCGGCCCTGCGGGCCCCCGAGCGCGCGGAGGTGATCCAGTGCGTCCTGGCGATCCCGCCCAAACGCTTCGACCGTCCATCGTCAACTGCCTGACCGCGGCGGAGGCCGACGTCCTGGTCGCCGCCCCGGACCGCGCCACCTGGACCGGACGCCGTGACCACGCCATGCTGCTGACCGGCGTTCACACCGGACTGCGGGTCAGTGAACTGACCGGCCTCACTCTCCAGGGCATCCGCCTGAGTACGGGCCCTCATCTGAGCTGTCACGGCAAGGGCCGCAAGGACCGGTGCACCCTCTGACCAGCAGCAGGTGCAGGTCGGCGGTGACGCGGTCGAACGCGGCGCCCATTCGACGGCGCCCGTAGACCTTCACCGCGCCGCAGGGGCCTGCGTAGTTGACCCAGTCGAACGGCACGGTCGCCGCGTTCAGCAGCCGGGCGAACACCTTGCTCGCCCCACGGGGAAGCCGTCCGAAGACGCGCACCAGGACCCGCAGCGCCCGGACGGTCATGTAGCCGAAGAGCATGTGCCACAGCAACTGCTGATTGGTCCAGCGGGTGCCGTGGGTGGGCCTTGCGAGGTCCGCCTCGGAGGCGGCGTCGAGCCGGCGGTGGAAGGTCGGCCGGGCGCGCTCGTAGTCGTCATGTATGGCTTGCCGATCCATCGGATGGGTATCCGCCATGGCCTGCCGGCTTTCGGTCGCGACTCCCGGATTCCGCCGGGCTGTGATGATTCCCGCTTCGGCGTCTGGTAATCGGTGCTTGGTCATGGATCGCCCTGCCGGGGTGGTCGGCCCAGCGATGGGCAAGCCGTGCGGGGGCGCCGTGACTAGGCTTGAGGCAGAGCGCGGATCTGGGCGATCGGCGAGAGGCGGCACCGATGAGACGACGCCATCACTTCCACATCGAGTACGCGGGGCACTCGGTCAGTGCCACCGTCCAGAGCGGCCACACGCCCGTGGTGCATGTCCTCGTCGACGGCAAGGAGACCGGGTACGCCACGACGCGCGATGATCACCCCGTCACCGTGCACGTAGAGCTGCCCACAGATCCGCCGACCCCCGTGTCCGTGCGCGCAACGCCGGGTCCCGGCTTGCCGCGCTGCATTCTGGAGGCGCGAGGAGCCGAGGATCATGTGATGTCGCCCCGCCCTTACTGAGGGGCCGGCCGGCCGGCCCGGGTCGCCGCTCGCGGCCCGGGCCCGCGGGTGTCAGTGGCGGCGCTCGTTCCACACGGTGACGACTGGGGGAGGGGCCCCTGTCTGTGGTGGCTGTTGCTGGATAGTCACCTGCGGAGCGAAGATCACAGCCACCTTGTGAAGTGATCACCGGTAAGTGAGTACCGTCCTCTACCTCGAGCCGATGTGGGTCGAGGGGCGCGCACCGGGTCGCAGAGGCCCCCAAGCGTGGTGTGCACCCGGACACCGTTCCACTGCGCAGGACTGAGGAGGCGTGTACGACGCGGGCGTGCTGCTGCGGCAGGCCTCTTTTCGGGAGCCGCAAGGATCGACGGCTCGAAGAATTGTCCTCCAATTTTTCGGGGTGATCTGAAGGGAGCGGCGGATCAGGGGGCGCCATGCGTTAGCGTGGCAAGCGTTGATGGCGAGCCCCCGTGCTGGTTCGTGCTGACTTTTGAGGCGCAGTAGGGGTAAACGTGCAGGTCAGAGCGATTTCATGAGGTTCCTGCACACCTTTTTTGACGCATCCCGTAGCATGAATGCTCCTTCGAGAACAAACATGCAGGTCAAGCGCTTGGGCCTCGCCTCTAGGCGGGGCCCTCCTGCATCCCGGTGCTGATCTGGTGCTGACCTCCCATCACCCGTCATCACCCCTGAGAACCTCAACCGTGCTGGGCTGGTGCTGACTTGGACGAGCCTTGATGGCTGCGGCGGTGTGTCGGCAAGCGGAGCGACCAAGATCGGACCGGCGAACTGGCGAGATCGGTCTGAGCGGTGACAGGCATGGGCGGTAGGTGCAAGTCCGCCACCGCAGACCGATGCGGTCCGATCCCTGCGGGAGCGGTATGCCTGGGTGGCACGATTCCGCCTGGCTTCAGGCCGTGCATCGTCCGGACTGGAATTGTGTAGCCGGGGAACACGCCCGGGGTGCCGAGGAGCCTGTGTGCGCTTAATTACGGCCGCGTGCCCTCCCTCGGCCCGTGACGTGTCGGCCGAGTGTGAAAGCGGGCCTCTCATCATCTTGGCGGTGCCGACGGGGATTGCGGACTGCCGGCGGTCGGCTCGTCTCATCGACTAACCTGCCCAACCCGCGACCTTCAGATCTCCCGCGAAGACGGGCCACATCACAACGCGAAGAGCGAGAGGCCGGAGAGCGACGGTTCGCGAGCACCCGATGGATGGGAACCACCGCGGCCGGGCCTATGAGCTCGTAACAGGATCTTGGTGAGATGTCCTGGTCAGCCGTGACCGGTGTGACGATTCGGCCGTTCGGGATGGTGTGAGTACTCGGCCGTGGAT
>NZ_JBHWMB010000039.1:0-7782 GCF_042730015.1 Streptomyces sp. NPDC059957
GCCATATTCTCGACAGGTCGGCGCGCGTTCGGCGCGCGGCCCAGGAAGGATCGACTCATGGCACCCACCCCAGGACCCGATCACCCCGTGGCACGTCCGCCCGCGGGCCCGCTCCGTGGCGCGGTCGAGGACGGGCTCGCCGTTTTCCGGGCCGTGCCCTACGCCGCACCCCCGGTCGGCGAGTCCCGCTGGCGGCCCGCACGGCCGCATCCGGGCTGGAGCGGCATCCGGGACGCGACCACCGACGGGCCCAGTGCCCCGCAGATGCACATCGAGGGCGGCGACCCCGTGCTCGGCGGGCACGGTTCGCCGCCCTTCGACGAGGACTGCCTGACCCTCGACATCTGGACGCCGGCTGTCGACGACGCCCGGCGGCCCGTGCTGGTCTGGATCCACGGGGGCGGTTTCGTCTCCGGCTCCGGATCGCTGCCGAACTACTCCGGCGCGACCTTCTCCCGCGACGGGGACCTGGTCGTCGTCAGCATCAACTACCGCATCGGCCCCCTCGGTTACCTCCTCACCGACACCGACACCGACACCGCGGACGAGTCGGACGGCTCCGGCGCCAACCACTGGCTGACCGACCAGCTCGCCGCCCTGCGCTGGGTACGGGAGAACATCTCCGCCTTCGGCGGCGACCCCGGCTCGATCACCGTCGCGGGACAGTCGGGCGGCGCGATGTCCACGGCCGCCCTCGCCGGGCTGCCCGAAGCCCGCGAGCTGATCCGGCGGGTGATCCTGATGAGCCCGCCCTTCGGACTGGACCTCCCCGCGCCCGACGCCTACCGGGAGCGCACCGCCGCGTACCTGGAGCTCGCCGGGGTCAAGAGCCTGGCCGAGCTGCGCGCCGCGCCCTGGCCCGAGCTGATCGGCGCCATGGGCGGGCTCTTCGCGCTGACCACGCGCTGGGGGTACTGGCCCACGCCGTTCCTGCCCGTGGTCGACGGCGCCACGCTCCCCCGCCACCCGGCGCAGTCCCTGCTGCAGGACGCCGCGGCGGGCATCGAGGTGATGATCGGCTGGACCCGGGAGGAGGCCAACTTCGGCTTCGCCCTCAACGAGGCCTACGCCGCGGCCTCCCGGGAGCAGGTGACCGACCGGATCGCGGACACCTTCGGCCCCGAGGCGGCCCCCGGGATCTACGCGGCGTACGAGCACGCCCGGCCGGGCGCCGGGCCGACGGGCGTCCTGATGGACCTCATCACCGACGAGCTCTTCCGGGTGCCGGCCCTCCGGCTGGCCGAAGCGCGGGCCGAGGCGGGCCACCCGGTGTGGGCCTACCAGTTCGACCTCCCCGCGGCCGCCTACGAGGGCCGGCTGGGGGCGGCGCACTGCCTCGAGCTGCCCTTCGCCTTCGCCAACTTCGACCAGTGGGCGCACGCACCCCTGGTGGCCGGACTCGACCCCGCCGTCCGCGACGGGCTCGCGCACACCGTGCACGAGGCCTGGATCGCCTTCGTCCGCACCGGCGACCCGAACCACCCGGACATGCCGACGTGGAGCCCGTACGAGAAGGACACCCGCACCACGATGCGCTTCGACTCCGTGGTGACCGCGCTCGACGACCTCGCCGGGGACTCCCTGCGCCTGCACGAACGCTCACTCGACCGACCCCGGTGACAGTTCCTCCTCCCGGGCCCGCCCATCCGGGCGGGCCCGCGCTCCCTTGATCTAACTCGTGTAACCTTCGAAAGGAAGGCATCGAGCCGATCAAAAGGAGCGTCGATCGACGTCATGGCCAAAGACACTCCTGTTCCGGCGTCCCCGACCAGCGCCGACGTGGCCCGCCTCGCCGGGGTGTCCCGCGCCACGGTCTCCTTCGTCCTCAACGACACCCAGGGCCACCGCGTCGGCGAGGCCGCCCGCGCGCGCGTCCTCGACGCCGCCCGGCAGCTCGGCTACGTACCGCACGCCGCCGCCCGGTCCCTGCGGGCCGGCCGCAGCAATCTCGTCCTGATGCCCTCGTCGATCTCCGCGGTCGGCCGCCTCGTCAGCGACTGGGTCGACGACCTGCACAGCGAACTGGACCGGCACGGCTACACCGCAGTCCTGCACGCGGGGCGCTTCACCGATCCCCTCGACGCCGCCCGCGCCTGGGCCGAACTGCGTCCTGCGGCCGTCATCGCCCTCGACGGCGACCGCCTCACCGCACAGGCCGCGGAGCTGCTGCGGCGCGCCGGGGTGCGGGGGCTGCTCGCCTTCGCCTCCCGTCCCGTCACGGGTGTGCACACCATCGGCTTCGACCACGCCCTGATCGGCGCCACCGCCGCCGAGCACCTGATCGCCCGCGGCCGGACCCGTATCGGTGTGGTCATGCCCCAGGAACGCGGCCTCGCCCTGTTCGCCGCGCCGCGGCTCGCGGGCGCCGAATCGGTAGCCGCCCACCACATGGCCACGGTGACCCCCGTGGAACTCTCGTACACCCGGGAGTCCGCGATCGCGCTGGCGAGGCGCTGGCGGAGCCTCGGGCTGGACTCCGTGTTCGCGTACAACGACGAGTACGCCGCCCTGCTCCTGCACGCGCTGCGGGCCGAGGGGATCTCCGTACCGCAGGACGTGGCGGTCGTGGGCTCCGACGACCTGGTCCTCTCCGCGCTCCAGGACCCCCCGCTGACCTCGATCCGCCTGGAGCTGGCCTCGCCTGCCATGGTCGCCGACGCCGTGCACGAGCTGATCGAAACGGGCACCACGGCGCCCGTGCCCGAGATAGAGGCGGTCCTGATCCAGCGCGAGACCTCCTGACGGCCGGCCGGCTTCCCCTGGTCCGCCGGCCGAACCGTCGCGCCGGTACGGCCTCTGCCCGCGCCCGGCCCCTTCCTGCGCGTCAACCCCTCCGCGCTCCTCGGCCCCTCCGCGCTCCTCGGCCCATTCGCACGCCTTGGCCCATTCGCACGCCTTCGTGCTCCGTCCGGGCTGTCCGCCCGTCTGTATGGATCAAGCCGGGAAGCCTACGGCGGCCGCGCATGGTCGGCTGTGCTCGGCTGGTCGCGGTCCCCTGACGTCTGGCCCCACAGTGCAGAAGGAGGAGTCCCCCGATGTCTCGTCGGCATGTCCCGGCCGTCCTCGGCCTCGTTGCGGGCGCGTTGGTGGCGGTTCCCGCCCCGGCCGCCCACGCCGCCACGGTGCAGGTTCGCTGCTCGGTTCCCGATCTCGTCGCAGCGATCAACGCCGCGAACGGGTCGCCCGGACCGGACACCCTCCGACTCGCGCGCAAGTGCACGTACAAACTGACGGCGCCGGACCCCGTGAGCCCCGGCAACGGGCTGCCGGTGATCACCAGTGAGATCACCATCGACGGACGTGGGGCCACGATCAAGCGGGACCAGCACGGGCACAAGGTGCCGAAGTTCCGGATCCTCTTCGTCGGCCCGACGGGCAACCTCACGCTCGACCGCACGACGATCAGCGGCGGCTTCGCCACGGACTGCCCCGCTTTCCCCGACCCACCGGGCCTGTCCTGCGGCGGCGGCATCTCCAACACCGGCAGGATGACCGTGACCCGCAGCAAGATCACCGGCAACACGTCCCGGTCCGACGTGTTCGCCCAGGGCGGCGGTATCGACAACCCCGGCACCGGAAGCGTGAGCGAGACCGAGGTGACCGGCAACCACGTCGTCTACAGCGGCAGCGGCCTCGGCAACGGCGCCGCCGGCGGCGCGATCGCCAACGACGGTCCGCTCACGGTCACCGATTCCCGGCTGACGGGAAACACGGCGACCGTCACCGAGGACACCCAGAGCTTCGCGTTCGGGGCCGGCATCATCAGCTTCGCCGAGACCACCGTCGAGAACACGGTCATCAGCAAGAACCGTTCCTTCGCCCGGGGCGGATTCGCGCGCGCCACCGTATCCAACGGCATCCCGGCGCCCGGCAGGATGACCATCACCGGCGGCTCCATCACGGACAACACCTCGGACGCACCGGACGGCGTCGCCCAGGGCGGGGGCATCGCCAACAACGCCCTGATGACCGTGAGCGGCGTGAAGATCAGCGGCAACCGGGCCGTCGCGGAGAACGGCACCGCGCGCGGCGGTGGCGTCCGCGTGGGCCCGTTCGGCACCCTCGACCTGACCGACAGCCACATCACCAGCAATACCGCCGAGGCACCGGACGGCACGGCTCAGGGCGGCGGCCTCGACAACCCCGACGGCGGCAGCCTGACGGCCAAGCGCAACAAGGTCCGGCACAACACGGTCACCGCCAAGGGCGGCACCGCGCAGGGCGGCGGCCTGTACCACGCCGGGGGCGCCCAGGGGCTGGGCAGCACCACGCTCGAGGAGAACACCATCACGCACAACCGGGCAGGTGACGGCGGCGGCATCTTCAAGGCGTCCGGCGTCCTCACGCTCAACGGCGATGTCGTCCGCGCCAATCAGCCGAACAACTGCAGCCCGGCCGGCACGGTCCCCGGCTGCACCGACTGACGGTCTCACCTCCGGGTCCCCCCTCGCGCCCACGGGGCTGAGGGGGGACCCGGCTTTCGGCGGCGGCAGCCGGAACGCCGGCCGCCTCTGCCGCCCCCTGTCCGACTACGGGACCTCAGGCGCCCAGGTGGCGGGCCAGGAAGGCGACGCTGTCGATGACGATGCGGTCGATGTCGGGAGAGCCGAGGAAGATGTGGTCGGCGCCCTCCACCGGGGTCAGTACGACCTCGCCCCCGGCCTTCGCGAGGGCCGTGGCGAGCTCCTCGCTCTGGCTGTAGGGGACCAGCCCGTCCAGGGTGCCGTGGATCAGCAGGAACGGCGGCGGGTCCGAGCCCTCGACGGCGTACGTGACGGGGCTCGCGGCCCGCGCCAGCTCCGGGCGTTCGGCGACGGACGCGCCGAGGAGGGCTTCGTACGGATCGGGGAACTCGACTCCGCCGGGCAGCGGCGGGAACGCCGGCATGGGGTGCTCGGCGAGGGTGACCAGGTCGGAGACCCCGTACCAGTCGACGACGGCCCGTACGGCGGTGTCGCCGGCGCCCACTCCCTGCGTGCCCTCCAGCGCCGCGGCGTCCGGGGTGTCCGCGCCCACGACCCCGGCGAGGGCCGCGAGGTGGCCGCCGGCGGACTCGCCCCAGACCCCGATCCGGTCCGGGTCGATGCCCAGCGCGGTGGCGAAGTGCCGGACGTAGCGGATCGCGGCCTTCACGTCGTGCAGTTGGGCCGGGAACGGGGCCTCCAGGCTGTGCCGGTAATCGATCGAGACGAGGGCCAGCCCCGCCCCCAGCACCGACCCGTGCAGCAGCTCCACGGGCACGGTCGGCGGCGGATAGCGCCGGTCGCCGTCCAGCCAGCCGCCGCCGTGGATCCACACGACCGCCGGGAAGGGGCCCTCGCCCTCGGGTACGTGGACGTCGAGCAGCCGCGGGCGGTAGCCGGGCGTGGTCGCGTAGGTGATCCCCTCGAAGCGGCGGACCCCGTCCGCGTCCACGACGGCGGACACGGGGGTCCGGAACGGCGGAGGCGGCCAGGTCATGTCCGCCGGATCGATCGCGGCGGGGAGCGATTGCGTCATTGCGGCCCTTCCAATCTGTTCGGCCCGGGGGCCGAGGGGTTCAGGTGCGGGGCCCCGCACCGGCCGCGCAAGCACTGAGCACTGGGTGCTGAGTGCTGAGTACTCAGCGCTACGGACAAGGCTTCGTAACGTATGTCCGAAATGCTTGCGCGGGCCGGGGAGGAGGCCTAGCGTGTTACACGTGTAATCACGACTCTAGCGACGCGTTTCCGCGGACCACAAGAGCACGGGCAGTCCAAGTTCCCCGGCAGTTACACGAGCCACCGCGCGAATGTCGTCGCCTTCCCCTCCGGGAGCACGCCATGCTCACCTCCACACCCCCCGCCACCGCCCCGGCCGCACCCGCCGTCCCGGCCGCCCCCACCGCACCCGCCTCCCCGGCCCCCGGCTGCGACCACTGGGCCGCGGAGCCCACCGCGGCGACCGTCCCCCTGATCCGCTCCCGCGTGCGCTCGGTGCTCGACGGCTGGGAGGTCTCCGCCGAGATCGCGGACATCGTGCTGCTCGCCGTGAGCGAGCTGGTCGGCAACGTCGTCCTGCACGCCGCCGACGCGGGCCGTCTGCGCGTCGGAATCTCCCTGCGAGGGGGATGGCTCCAGCTGGAGGTCGCCGACGGAGCCTCCTCGCTGCCGCGACTGCCTCACCCCCGGGGCGAGGCGGACCCGGACGCCGAGGACGGGCGCGGCCTGCTGATCGTGCACCTGATGGCCGCCGAGGTCGGCGGTCAACTCAGCGTCCAGGCCGATGAGTTCGGAAAGTCCGTACGGGTGCGAGTGCCGGCCGCCTGACGCCCGGATCGATGCGGATCGACGGACCCCGGGGAACCTCCCGAGCGGACGATCACCTCACAGAAATATGGCGAGGAATTGACGGCCGCCAATTTATCGAGATACTTGCCCCATCTCCCCCGCTGCTCCCTGATTGAGGTGCCGCCCCATGGAGCTCTCCCCTTCGGCGCACGCCGATACCTTCTGCCGCGACCGGCTCCCGCCGTTCGACCTCTGGCCCGAACTCCACTTCGACCTGCCGGAGTTGGACTACCCGGACCGGCTCAACTGCGCCCACAGCCTCCTCGACGACGCCGTCGAGCGCTGGGGACCCGACCGACCCTGCCTTCTGACCACCGACGAGCGCTGGACGTACGGCGAGCTGCTGCGGCGCGCCAACCAGGTCGCCCAGGTGCTCACCGAGGACCTGGGTCTGCTCCCCGGGAACCGCGTGCTGCTGCGCGGCCCGAACAACCCCTGGCTCGTCGCCGCCTGGTTCGGCGTGCTCAAGGCCGGCGGGGTGGCCGTCACCACGGTGCCGCTGCTGCGCGCCGCCGAGCTCGCCGCACTGTGCGAGATCAGCCGCCCCGCCGTCGCCCTGTGCGACGACCGCTACCTCGAGGAACTCCAAGCCGCGGCCGGCGCCGCCACCGACGCCGAAGCCGGTCCGCGCGTGGTCGCTTACGGCGGCCCCGCCGAGGACGACCTCACAGTCCGCTGTGCGGCCAAGGCCGGGGTCTTCACCTCCGTGGACACCGCCGCGGACGACGTGGCCCTGATCGCCTTCACCTCCGGCACCACCGGGCGCCCGAAGGCGACCCTGCACTTCCACCGGGACGTGCTCGCCAATGCCGACACCTTCTCGCGGCACGTCCTGCGGCCGCGGCCCGACGACGTGTTCACCGGCACCCCGCCGCTCGCGTTCACCTTCGGGCTCGGCGGACTGGTGGTCTTCCCGCTGCGCGTCGGGGCCGCCACCCTGCTCGTGGAGTCGGCGACGCCGCAGCAGTTGGCCGACCTCGTGGCCGCACACGGGGTGACCGTCCTGTTCACGGCGCCGACCGCCTACCGCGCGATCCTGGCCGCGGGCGCCGCCGGCCGACTGGCCGGACTGCGCCGCTGCGTCTCGGCGGGCGAACCCCTGCCCGCCGCCGTGTGGGAGGAGTTCCACACCGCCACCGGACTGCGCATCATCGACGGCATCGGCGCCACCGAGATGCTGCACGTGTTCATCTCCGCGGCCGACGAGGACATCCGCCCCGGCTCCACGGGCCGGCCCGTCCCGGGCTACCGGGCGGCCGTCGTGGACACGAACGGGGTGCCCGTCCCCGACGGACAGCCCGGCCTGCTCGCCGTCACCGGGCCCACCGGCTGCCGCTACCTGGACGACCCGCGCCAGACCACGTACGTCCGGGACGGCTGGAACATCACGGGCGACACCTACATCCGCGACGCCGAGGGCTACTTCTGGTACGTGGCCCGCAGCGACGACATGATCGTCTCCTCGGGCTACAAC